>JAUWBI010000009.1 GCA_030601745.1 Phycisphaerae bacterium | reverse complement strand
CAGGGGGTTGCCCCTACATTGGGGGGGCGGAGGGAAAATTAAAGATTAAAATGTAAAATGCAAAATTGTGGAGGCCCTACGGGCAGAATTTTATGTGTTGACGGGAATTGCGGGGCGAATATCCAATATCGAACAAGGAATGTCGAATACGCCTGTTAGAAGCGTATGTATCCATATCGAACAAGGAATAGCCAATGATGAAGTGCGCGGGGACAAATTTGCCAAATTGGACAGATTTTTTTTGGAAATTTGGCTTGACGGCTTCAGGGAATTTGTTACATTTGTACCTGAATCACGGTTAGGAGCTCCACGAGGCAATCATCTCGGAAATTGAGGATAACAGCCAGGACGGGAGAAAATGCGAGAGAATAACGGCTGTAAATTATTATTTGCTATAAACTTACGTATTTTGGAGAAGGGTTTTATTTTTAACACGAAACTGCAAAATCCCGTAGTTTCCACGATAGATTTATGAACGAAGAGGCGGTATAAAAAATGGTGTGAAATAACGTCATAAGGCGTTATTTTTAGAAATAGTTGCGTTTTTTTTGCAGAAAACTTTTATTTAAAACTGAAAGGAAATTATTATGAAAACGAGATTGGCTTTTTTTGCAGCATTAGCAGTTCTCTTAGCTATTGCAGTTACTCCGGCCGACGCAGCCCCTAAAGCAGTGAGTATCATCAAGGGGCCGTACCTGCAGCAGTTGACTCCGGACTCGATTGTCATTATGTGGGAGACGAACACTAGGGCGGCCAGCCGGGTTGATTTTGGACTTGGGGCGCCCAATGAAGATTATGTGGAGGATTCCACAAAGGTAAAGATCCACGAGATAGAACTCACCGGCCTTGCCGCTGATACCCCGTATTACTACACGGTGACGTCTGTCGACAAGTCGAAAACGATTACAAGCGCCCAAAGCACGTTTGCCACGGCGCCTGCAGCGGAGCGCAACTTCCGCTTTGTTGCCTACGGGGACACACGGACGAATCCAGGGGATCACGCCGCGGTAATTCAAGGCATTATCGCCAGCGGGCCTGAGATTGTCATCCATACCGGTGACCTGGTTAGTGACGGCGATAGTCCCGGCCAGTGGGGGCCTCAATTCTTTGACCCGGCTTATGACCTGATGATTAACACACCCCTGCTTCCGATCATCGGCAACCATGAGGGCAGCGGAAACCTGTTTCGCGACCTTTTCTCCCTTGGGAATAACGATTACTGGTTTGCGTTCACGTACGGGGGCGTGCGGTTCATCGGCCTGAATACGCACAACGCGAGTTATTCTTCAGGAAGCCCGCAGTACACGTGGCTTGAGGCAGAACTGCAGTCGCCCGAGTGCACGAGCGCTGATTGGCAGATCGTCTATTTCCATCATCCTCCCTATAGCTCCGGGAGCCACGGTGGTGATACAGGCGTCCAGACGCATCTGGTTCCACTGTTTGAGGCGTATGGTGTGGATATGGATGGTGTTTAGCGGCCACGATCATTTCTATGAAAGCAGCTTCAAAGATGGCGTGCACTACGTCGTGACCGGCGGAGGTGGGGCGCCGCTCCGTGACATCAACGTGAACCCGAATCCGTATCAGATATACGCTGAATCCACTTTACATCACTGCGTCATCGACGTAGCCAGCGAGTCGCTGACCCTTTATGCTTGCTATAACAACGGAGACGTGTTCGACACCGTTACTCTCCCGCCGATGGACGTTACTCCGCCGACGGCCAGCTTACTCGCACCGCTCGACAATGGACCGGACGACCTGGATGCGGACGATGGCGAGGTCACGGTAAACACCACCCAGTCGAGCTTCCAGATCCAGCTCAGTGATGCCGGCGATGGCATCGACGACTGGACGGTCATCAATGCCGCGACGGTTGCCGTTACCAAGGACAGCGTGCCGTTGATTGAAGGAAGCGATTACTTGTTCAGTTACGATGAGATTAGCGACGTGATCACGCTCGCGCCTACAGGCGGCGGCGACTTCGGAAACGGGCTTTATGCGATCACGCTTAGTGGCATTGCGGACCTGGCTGGCAACCCGATGGCCGCGACGACCTTGACCATAGAAATCGACACTTCGATTGTGCCCCCGGAGACGCTCAGCTTCCAGCAGGGTGTGGGTGGCTACACGGGGATGGTGGACACGATGATACGTTGGGCAACTGCGAATGATAACTACGCCGACAGCGCCACCCAGTACTACGGCGGCTACCAGTACCAGTACAACGCCGACACGGACAGTGGCGGCGGACTTTCGCAGATATTGCTCCGCTTCGACGACATCATTGGCACGGACGCCAGCAGCCAAATTCCTTCGGGTTCGGCGATCATCTCGGCCACGCTGCGAATCCGTTCGACCGACGACGGCAACGGCGGCAGGCTGCATCCGGTGCTCCTGCCGTGGGTTGATACGGAGGTGACATGGAACAATTCCTTCGGCGGCAATGGAATTCAAGCGGATGGCACCGAAGCCGCACTCGATGAGGACGACGGTGTTCCATCAAACTCCCCCGACAGCGACGTGGATCTGGACGTTACGGCCACGCTGCAGGCCTGGGCGGACGGGATAGCGGTAAACAACGGTTGGGCCATTCTGCCCAACGGCACGAACGGCTGGCACATGGCAGCCGCCGAGCATCCCACCCTGGATTATCGACCTGAGCTAATCGTGACCTTCTTAACGACGGGGAATCGACGGCCTACTGTAAGCATTACGTCTCCTTCAGATGGTGCGGCGTTCACCGAAGATGATAGCATCACGATCGATGCGGTCGCTTCAGACAGCGACGGTACTGTGACGAAGGTGGAGTTCTACCAGGACGGCAGCAAGATTGGTGAGGACACTACATCTCCATACAGCTACACCTGGAATAACGTCCCAGTTGGCAGTTACAGTCTGACGGCCAAGGCCACAGACAACGAGGGCGCAACGAGGACCTCCGATGCTGTCAACATCACGGTCAACCCGGCTCCTGATACCGAGCCGCCCACGCCAGACCCGATGACCTGGGCTGCTGTGCCGGACGCGACGGGAAGCACCTCGATTTCGATGACAGCCACTACCGCTACTGATGACAGCGGTGTTGAATACTACTTCACGTGCACAGCTGGCGGTGGTAACGACAGCGGCTGGCAGGACAGTCCGAGCTATGAGGATACGGGGCTTAGTCCTGAGACCCCGTACACCTACACGGTAAAGGCACGGGACAAGAGCGCCGGCCAGTACGAAACGGCAGAGTCTACCGAGGCTTCGGCGACGACTGGAGCTCCCAATCTAAAGGCAACGGAGCCAACTCCATCAGACGGTCAGACCCGTGTTAACAGGAACACCGTAATACTGAGCTGGCTGGCAGGTGCCGGTGCGGTTTCGCACGATGTATATCTTGGAACCAGCCCAACATTAACGACAGATGATTTCATACTCAATCAGACTGAGACCACTTATGATCCGCCGAAACTTGGCAGGAAAACAATGTACTACTGGCGGATTGACGAAGTTAATGCAGGAACTACAACTGGCGTTGTGTGGAGTTTCACTACAAGATAATAGTAGGGCGTTGATTGACACCCATCTGTGTAAGAGTGGTGTTGCGGTAAGTTTTGTAAGCGTGGCGGTCATAACGGCCGCCACGCTTCTTTTACCTGTACAAAAAGTCCCGGAGGAGTTCACATACTCTATGTCGTGACGGAGGAGGACGGAGGGCGGTGAGACGGAGTTCAATAATCAATCATATCGTCAGGGGGTCAAGATTTTGCTGTGTGTCGGATTTAGTTTTGCTATCGGCTTGTTCGCCGGGTTTGAAGGGCAGCGGTTCGGCGAACTGAACTGCAACACGGCGCAAGAAGCTATTTACGTCATCAATGCGGCAGATATGGCCTGAACGGGTGAAATTTGCCATATCGAAGGAGTCGTTTGGGCCAAAACGCGGAACACTAAAACGAGCGGTTATTTCCTGGCCGAGGTAGGGACAAGTGTCGTCGGCGGGGCAGGTAAACGCCGCTCCCCTACTGGAAATATCAAGCATCTGGCCCTGTGAAAGTGCATCGTTGAAGTCCTCGGCGAACCAGATGGGCCAATAATAACGCAGTCTTTGCTCACTTCTTCGCTCGTTACTTTTGTCCATTTTTAATACCTCAGAAACTTTCTGCTTTCATTATTGTTTTGGAAATCGACAGATTTAAGGGGTGACTTTACAAAGGATTGCCGAAAAAATCGCTGCTGACTGAGTTGATAAGGCAGATTGGCTTATTCTGAGTTCAGTAATGACAGAATGGGCCGATTAGCTTTTTTGCAAGTTTTTTGGTTTTCCGGCTTACGGGCTAATATATTCCTATAATCCACCGCTGACCTGGCGGACGAGTTTACAAAATTGTCGGCCGCGGTGCTGGAAATTATCAAAAAATTACAAATGGCTGCAATTTTAGCAGCCCGAATTAATAATAGCTCCTATGTGTTTTACGAACGCTTCAGCTTTAGAAATCCAGGGCAAGACCTGTGATTCTTTGAAACGAATAAAATCTAAGTAGTCACTTTCCTGTCGTCTTTCAAAAAGGTCATTGTAAATCTGAGCCATTTCTTTGGCAACTTTGCCGGTTTTGACATAATGTCGATTAAAAAGACTCCGTATCCCTGTGTGTTTAGAAGAAGATAAGCCATGTTGTATGAGCAGGGCTGATACAGCGTAAAAACAAGCGTAATAAAGGCGATTCACACATGTATTCCAGCGAGAGGCACCGGCCAAAATACGAGCATCTTCAAGAGCTTCATAAGCTCTTTGTAGTCTGTAATTAATCAATTCACTCTTTGAATCACTCACAAAACTATCCCTTCACGTTCGACATTTTCGTGAAACGGCATAGCTTTATAAAGGGGACTATTCCATTCTTTTCGGCTGCGCACGATACAACTAATAACTTCTCCATATTCCCATTCAACATTGTAAAGTCGATGACGGATAGCATCTATACGTTCCTGGTCAACACTGCCATCTAACAAAACAAGAAAATCCCAATCAGATTCAGGCCCAGCTTCTCTGCGAGTTCGAGAACCGTAAATTATAACATCCGCATCAGGCTCAATTTCAAGAATAGCTCGTTTGACCTGCTCAAGTAATCGTTCTCGATTCATTTCAATTGCCACCTCTATACATCTAACTTGTTTCCTTCAGTAAATCGACCATTCCAGCCAACTTACAACTTTATAGCAGTTGTACAGCTTTGTCTACAACTTTTGCAATTTGAACTATACGCTAATAATCAATCCACGATTTGGCGGACGAGTCTGCAGAACTCTCGGCCGCGGTGCTGGAAGTTATCGAACATATCGTAGCTTGCGCAAGCGGGGCTTAGCAGAACGACATCGCCACTGACTGCGAGACGGCTGGCTAAGTCGACAGCTTGGGCTAAGGAATCAACGATCTCGATTTGTGTATTGTGTATTGCGTATTGCGTATTGCGTGGTTTGAGATTGCTTCGTCGCTTTGCTCCTCGCAATGATGTCTTAGCATTACGTATTGCATTTGCGATTTTTTGAGCGGTCTGGCCGAGCAGGATAGCCGCTTTAGCACTTTGGGCTATTTTTTGGCCGAGTTCATCGAAGGGCAGATTCTTATCATACCCGCCGGCAATGATAATCGTCGGCCGGTCAAAGGCCTCGAGCGACGCAATTGCACTCTGTGGCGTTGTAGCTTTGGAATCGTTGTACCACCTGACGCCGTTTATCTCTGCGACGAATTCAAGGCGATGAGGCAATGGCTTAAATTCCGGCAGGGAACTTTTAATCCGGTCATCGTCAATTCCAAAATGCCTGGCGATTGCGATGGCGGCGGCGAGGTTTGAAAGATTAGCCCGGCCGGGCAAAGAAAAACTTTTGCGAATTTCTTCACTCACATTGCCAGTTGAAAACTTGCTGCAAATCCTGCCGGTGTCTTTCTTGTATTTTTCAAACCATTCGGCACCAAGTTTGTCCTCGGCATTAAAGATAGAAACAGCGGGGGAATTTTCGTCCGGTTTTTGAAACTTGAAGATATTTTCCTTGGCGGCACAGTAATCAGCGAATGTGCCATAGCGGTCAAGATGGTTTGGTGTAAGGTTTGTCAAGAGTGCAACTTTCGGTGCCTTTTGCCCCCGCTTTCGCGGGGGTGACATACCTGTGAAAGCAGGTAGTGCCAATTGCTCAAGCTGAAAACTCGACAGTTCCAGAACAACCAAATCGTTGTGGTCGATTTGGTCTATCACAGTCAGTAAGGGTTCGTTGCCGATGTTGCCGCTTAACAAAACGTTCTCATAATTGGTAATTAGTAATTGGTAATTGGTAATTTGCTTCGCACTTCTGAGCAGGTGGGCGGTGAGGGCGGCTGTTGTGCTTTTGCCGTTTGCTCCCGTTATGCCGATTATCGGCGCAGGACACAGTTCAAAAAAGATGCTCATCTGGGAGGTGATAAATTTTTTGTGCCGACGGGCAAGTTCGAGAAACTCATTATCAGGGGCAACTGCGGGATTGGCTACGATAATGTCGGCTTGCTGGAAATCGGCAGGGTCGTGTGAGCCGAGATGGAATTCAATATCAGGAAATTTTTGGAGCCGGCTTATAGAATCGCACAACTGCTCGGCTGAAGCTAAATCCGTTACTATTACTTTTGCGCCGGCGTTTGCGGCAAATTCAGCGACATCAGCTCCGCCGCCGAACTGTCCGAGGCCCATAACTAAAACTTTTTTGCCGGCGAAATCGTATGTCGTATCTGGCATTATTTACCGCCGAGAACAGAGAGGCCGCTGAGTGAATTCACATGCCTGCCAGCCAGTTTTCGGTAAAAGCGGCCAAGTCCAATTCGTCGATAATATTATCGTTAGGGTCAAAGATATCACAAGCTGGATTCCAATTTCCGTCATTAGGGTCGCTCAGCCAGGCCGAGCCCAAAACGGCAAAATCAATGAAGTCCACACCATCCGGACAAACAAAATCCCCCAGTAGGGGAATTTGCCAGGCAAATTTAGGATAATTCGTCCCATCGCAGATTTTCCAGTCGTCAACAAAATCCCAGCCGGCAGAAGTAAAAGTACTTGCCATCTGCATGTTTGCTGTACTTTCACCAATTACATTAGGGTCTATTCCATTTCCGATGCCGGGTAATCCAGGATTTATCTCGCTGTCCCAGAAACACGCCGTATAGTATTCTTTGTCGCTGGTCCCCATCCTCCCCACAAATCCTCCAACACCGTTAGTTCCTGCAGGCCCAGTCACCACGGAGCTTGAATAACAATAGTTCGTCTGGGTGCCACCACGATTCCTTCCAATAAGACCGCCTATATAATCCCCTGTTCCTGTAACAGAACCCTGTGAATAGCAATTTGTAAGTATACAGGCTATCAAGTTGGTACCGACAAGACCGCCTAAGCATTCTTGGCCGGAGACATTACATTTTGCGAAGCTATTTTCTATTTCGGACCAGAAAGTATTTTCACCCACGAGCCCGCCGACGCCAGAAAATATTGGCGACATAAAATCATTCTCTGAGACATCGCCTGTTACAGAACATCCGGATATCGTGCTATACCAGTAATTAATTCCTACAAGGCCGCCTACTACCATCCAGCCCGCAACATTTGCATTGACTGAATGGCAGTTGGTTATAGTGCCGTTTTCATTCATTCCCGTTAGTGAGCCAATATGCCAGCTTAAAGGGGCGACGAGATTTGGTTCATACAAAGTCAAATTTTTTATTTGAGCCTCGGTTCCATAAAGATAACCGATAAAGCCAAGCCGTGAACTAAAAACTTCCGAACTGATTTCGATATTGCTGATAGTATGATTGTCTCCATCAAATGTTCCGGTGAAAGCATAGGGTCTGTCAGCTATCATGTAAAACGTTGTTCCGCTTAGATCAAGATCGCTGATAACTCTGAAGTGTTTGTCCATTAGTCTTGGATTATGACCAATACTGTTAAGCTGCGCTTCGGTTCCTATTAAGTAAGGGTCCCCAGCCGTACCAGAGCCACCCGAGAAAGTCGGTAAAGCCGGCGCAATTGGTAGCTCGTACCACAGGATAGGATAACCACCGCCTGCTGGCATCGCCCAGTCGTCACTTCCGCCGTTGTCTGTTTCTTCGACAAAATCCCAGCCGGCAATTGTAAAAGTGCTCTGGTCATACATCTGTGCGGTTGTCAGGGGAGTGCCTACGACACTGTTAGGCTCTGAACTTGACTCGACATCCCAGAAACAGCCGATTACATTATCCCCAACAGGGAATTGATTTACATTGTATCCGCTAAATCCTCCTACGTTGGCATCGTTGGTAGTTCCGCTGACCGGACCAGTACTATAGCAATTCACTATCACTACATCAGAACTGTTCCCAATAAATCCTCCCACACAGTCATCGCCGGTAACATTGCCTCGTGCATAACAATCTTTGATATTGGATATTCCTCCGAAAGTTGAACCTGCACCGATAAGTCCCCCAACGCTGCTGGTGCCGGAAACCGATGCCGAAGAACTGCAATCTGCAATAAAACTTGCCTTGGGTAATCCGACAAGGCCGCCGACGTACGCCTCACCTTCAACGGTGCCGCCGATTACAGAGCAACCTGAAATATCTGCGAAGTCAGCACAACCTGCTATCGGGCCGACATACTTCATATCATTATAATAAGCATCGGTAAGACTTGGAGCAACAAGCTGCAGGTTTTTTATAGTCCCATCGGAGACATACCCGAAAATACCAACGTAACTGATGTTAGAACGAGAGAAGGAAAATCCGCTTATACCATGATAGTTACCATCAAAAACTCCCCTAAACGGTCCATCGCCCTGAAACGGTGAAGAAGACCTGCCGATAATATTATACTCCGAGCCGCTGTAAGCTGAAAGCGAGATGTCAGCCATCAGTTTGAAGTTTTTGCCCCAGTCCTCGGTTTGCGTCCCTATCTTATTCATTTGCTCAGCCGTGTATATCAGATACGGGTCGTCCGGCGCACCTGTGCCGCCTCCGTACTTGATACCTACCTCCCAGCACAATCGCGGATAGTTATTCGGCCTGATATACCAGATGCTCTCGTCTCCGTTGACCGTTTCGATTTCAAAGTCCCATCCCAGGAATGTAGCTTCGGTTTGCATCTCCGCCGTCGTTTTGCCTGTTCCTCCGTCGCTCCACGTTCGGCCGCTTGTTTGTTTGTCCCAGAATGAACCTGTGATTACGCCGTCTATATTGCGTCCGATTAATCCGGCCTGATTGGAAGCGCCTGTTGAATAGCAGTTTGTTATTGTCCCGTCCCAGTTCAGGCCGACCAATCCTCCGGTTGGGTATGCGCCGGATACGTCGCCCATAGCATAGCTATTTGAGATGATTCCGAGGTTTCTTCCGACAAGTCCTCCTATCTCGTCGATTCCGGTGCCGTGAATATTTGCGGTCGAATAACAGCTCTCTACCGTTCCAAAATTTGAGCCAACTAATCCTCCTCCTATTATATCCCAAACATTCACACTGCCCTTGCTGCTGCAATTTGTCACAGAGCCGATGTTTTCTCCTATCAAAATCCCACACATTCTTTCCCCACTAACAACGCTCGAAGCATTACAATCAGAGACAACTCCCTCTACGTTCCAGCCGACTAATCCCCCGACATGGTACATTCCCGATACAGTCCCATCCTGAACAGTGCAGCCGGTTACGGTTCCTCTGTATATTTGGCCGACTATCCCACCGGCACCCATGTTTGATGTCGAGTTAATATCAACATTGGTTAATTTGACATTTTTTATTTGAGCTCCGCTGTCGCCCAGATAACCAAAAATTCCCACAGCGTCGTTGCCGGCATTGCTGTCGAACGTGAAATTGGATATCGTATGTCCTGCTCCGTCAAACACCCCTGTGAAAGCTACATAATCTACGAGGTGGATATGATAGCCGATTCTGTTGAAGCTTGGCCTTCCCTCTTTGCCGTCGTAACCGCTTAAATCAATATCGTCCATCAATCTAAAGTTACTGCCCCAGTCGCCGGCTTTTGCACCGATAGCGTTCAACTGAGCTGCATTGTAAATCAGGTATGGTGAAAAAGATGTGCCGCTGCCTCCTCCATAGTTAACCGTGTATGTGCCGGTAAAGTCCTCAGCCACCAGGTCGGATGTTTGTTCCCAATACAATCTCGAGTCGAATGTCCAGTCGGTTTGAGCCGGTGTTATCGTCCCGCTAAAAGGACTCGGCAGCGTCAGCGTATATTGGCCGAGAGCATCTGTTACAGTATTTGGCCCTGTGCTTGCAGATACTATGGCGCCTTTGATTCTTACGCCATCTGCAGTTTTTACATACCCAGAGATGCTCACTGTTGAAGGAGGCGGATTCCCGCAAATAGTTAATTTCACGTTTGGTATACTGGTGGTGCCGGATACCGTCGGCGAGGTTGTCCCCGACCAGTCTAACGGGTCGCCGTCCCCACTATCTGAGCATGCATAGGCGCTGCGGGTACCGCCGGGAGCAGAAGATTTGCACATACCATATGTGCTATAAGAACTGTTATTGTAGCTGAAGTCCACCAGAAGATTGTCGGACCCATTATACTCAAAAGGCGTCGAAAAATTGAATGTCCGCCATCCGGTACTCCCAATTGATTCATTTCCTTGATAAACAACCGTCCAGTCGGTCGACTCAAAACTGGCAGTGCTGTAAGAGCTCATAGTGGTGTGCTGCATACGAATCGTCCAGTCGTTCATCTGCTGGCCCGGCATCGTTGCTACATCGAGGCCAAGGGCTGTGATAGCCCCTTCCGAGCCAATCTCACTGGCTAAATAGATTACCTGTGTCCGGCTGTCATGATAATAAGTGTACATCGGATATGCCCAGATTGAGCTGTCTGTTCCGATAGTGATGGTATCGCAGTCCCCATCATCAGGAGCAATAGTTATCGTATAATCCTCCACCTCGCCATAGGTTGTAGTGCCGCACGGGTTGAGCGCTCCAGTATACATTAGACGCACGCGCATACGTGTATCACCTGCAACAGCACCTACCGGTGGCGCGATGGTTGTTGTGAAAAGACCATAACCGCTGGCTGTATAAACCGTTTCGTTCAGGTCGTAAAAGTCCCCGTCTTGATTCCAGTCCACCCAGATGCCGCATTGGTCCCCCTCGT
Source organism: Phycisphaerae bacterium (assembly GCA_030601745.1). Taxonomy (GTDB): domain Bacteria; phylum Planctomycetota; class Phycisphaerae; order Sedimentisphaerales; family Anaerobacaceae; genus JAUVYQ01. Next base: position 51,440 of record JAUWBI010000009.1, on the reverse strand, counting down.
AGCCGGAATAGGGGACGTCGCCAACAGCGGTGACAACCGTTATTGGGTAACCGGTCCCAATTTCCATGAGCGTTGAATGCGATGATGTGTAATCTGCATAATTGTTACAAACGGTTGCGGTATTGTTGATCGTCCCCACCTGCACTTCATATATGTACTCATCGCAGCCGCCCGAGGCACTGCAATACTGCCCTTGCGCCTCTGATACCAACAAACAGACGATGATAACACAGCAAATATTTATTGAATTGTTTCTTAAAAGCCTCATATCACTCCTCCGACTAAAAACAAACCGAAAAACATCACTGCCTCTAAAGAAATCATTATACCATTCTATCAGACGATAATCAAACCTTTTTTCGCAGGCACAAAGCACTATATCAAAGTTTGCATTGCATTTGCCAGGTCCAGCTTTGCATCGATAACGGCGTGTTCGATGCACCTTTTCCAGTCATCGCTGAAATGCTCTTTGTATTGCGGCTTTTCGTATGCATAAATTATGGAGCGTGATGCGTTAATTAAAGCTCCGGTGCCGTCGGGCTTGCAGAACCGGACACAGTCGGCAGCGGAGGCGCCCTGTGAGCCGTAGCCCGGCACAAGAAACCATACCTTATCATACTTTTGGCGCAGAGCGGCTGATACCTGCGGTGTAGTACCGCCGACTATCATTCCTATGTTACTGTAGCCGTGGTTTCCGATTCGTTCGGGTTCGTTGGCAATCTGGCCGATGATTTCGGCGAGCTTTTCGTACATTGTTTTGCCGTCGGCATCGGCAAAATCCTGAATGGCTGCAGCTGAAGGGTTGCTCGAGCGCACCCAGACGAAGATACCTTTACCCTGCCGGTCAGCCATACGTGCAAAAGGCTCGATGCCGTCAAGACCTGCAAAGCCATTGACGGTTATAGCATCTGGAGCAAGGGTATCCTCCAGTCCGGTCAATTCCGGATTTTCGAGATGAGCAGCGGCGTAAAGCTCTGCGGTGTGGCCTATGTCGCCGCGTTTTACGTCGCCGATTATCTCCAGGCCCAAATCGTCGGCCTCGGAAATCAACGCATAGTAAGTCTCCATCCCCTCCCAGAGATACTTCTCGAAAAAGGCGATGTTTATCTTTACAGCCGGCACCATTGGCGCAATGATTCGCATCGCCTGTGTGCAAAAATCGAAGATTGCATCGACGGCAGCAGCGGCATCAAACTCATCGTTCATATCACGATGGTTTTTAATCGCCGATGGGAGCCGGCTGTAAACAGGGTCTAACCCGACAATCAAAGAAGTTTTCTTGCTTTTTACGGCCTCGAAGAGCCGATCAGCAAAATGGCTTGCCATTAGTTAATTCCTTTCATAAATACCTGCAACCCTGCTGGAAAAATCCTTTTACGAAACGTCTAAATCACTATAATCACATAAATGGTTTCGGGCAAGGCAGAAATCGAAGCACGATGCGAAGATTCCCGAAGTCTGGCAAAACAGGGATGTTTTGCCTCGGAAATTGATAATTGATTGCCGGTTAATCGAGGTACAGGAGCAGACTTGAAAAAACGCAAAAAGAGAAAATTCAAGAAAAGATACTGGCTTTTGATTGACCTGGCGGTAGCGATTGTTATCTTTGCTTTACTGCTATACAAGCCCGCTCGTTATAAGCCGGCGGTAGTCGGCCCGGCCGGCAACAATCAGGGGCAGGTCAGTCCATACCTGACGCACGAATTATTGCCCCAACTTCATAACGGTGCACAGCGTGAAGAGCCGTTCGAGCTGGTCGTCACCCAGAATGGGATAAACGAAATAATCGCCTGGTCTAAATGGCCGAAAGAGTCGGAAGGCATCAGGTTTTCGGCGCCTGTAGTGTTTTTTGCACCAGAGAGCATAGAAGTGATGGGAACGGCAAATATAAAAGGTGTGGACCTTGTCATTACTGCTGTGGTCGAGCCCAGGCTTGACGAAGAAGGTCTCTTGAACCTGCGTGTAGCGAAAGTGAAAATCGGGGCTATGAATATCACGCCTATTGCGAGGATGATGGCCAAAAGAATGTATGCACAACGGCTCGCGACGATGCCTATTGACACAGAGGATTTGCGAACACAAATTGCAGGGTCATTACTGAATGATGAGCCGTTCAAGCCGGTCTTTGATATCGCGGATATTTTTGAAAATGAGAACAAGAAACTGCGAATAGAGAAAATAACAATACAGGAGGAGAAACTAATACTGCGTCTGGTTCCAGCTTCATAGCGGACAGCGTTGCCGTGCCGGCGACGGCTACACGGGAAAAATACTTACCTGTCGAATGGGAAATAAGGTATAATGTTTAGTTGTTAGTTCAGAGTTCGTAGTTGGTAGTTCGTAGTATTGGTTAGGAGCAGATATGTCAGGACATTCACACTGGGCGGGAATAAGATATAAAAAGGCGGCCGTTGACGCCAAGCGCGGCAGGATGTGGAGTAAGTTGGCTCGAATGATAATAGTTGCCGCCAAGACCGGCGGTGGCGACCCGGCTGCGAATCTGTCCCTTCGATATGCAATCGACAAGGCCAAAGCCGCCAACATGCCGAAAGATACGATTGAAAAGGCAATCAAGAGAGGGACCGGCGAAGTCGAAGGAGTTAGTTTTGAAGAAGTGCTCTACGAGGGCTATGGGCCGGGCGGAGTGGCTATAATGGTCGAGGCGCTGACGGACAACCGTAATCGAACCACGCCGGAAATCAAGAGACTGTTCGAAAGGCACGGCGGCTCGTTGGGGGCAAGCGGGTGCGTCAACTGGATGTTCAGCAAAAAGGGACTTATCACGGTAAGCACTGCTGAGACCGGTGAAGAGCAGCTTTTTGAAATCGCTCTTAACGCCGGCGCAGATGATATGCAAAACACAGGGGAAGTTTACGAGATAACGTGTGACCCGGCCGCTTACGAGAAGCTAAAAGAGCGACTGCAAGAAAAGGAGATACCTACTCAGGTAGCTGAAATTTCGATGGTGCCGCAGAATACCGTGCCGGTGAACGATGACAAAACCGCTAAAAAGATAATTTCTTTGATGGAAGACTTCGAAGACCACGACGATGTGCAGAACACATACGCGAATTTTGACATACCTGATGAGATAATAAGCAGTATTAGCGAATAGCAAATATACAAAAGATAAATTCGAAATCCGAAATACAGATACCAAGACTCAAAAAACAAGAAATAGGCAAAAAGGGAAATTAGATGAGGAAGTTTTTTAGAATAATGCTGATGGTTGCAGTTTGCGTATTCCTGAGCTGCGACTTTTCTAATATTAAGTTTTCTCACAAGAGTATTTTCAGCGATGGAGGTCTTCTAAGAGCCAGTGCGGAGCAGTTAAGCGCGACCGTTATCACCCCTCACTTGGAAGAACCAATTCAGTCAGGCAGAAATGTACTGTGGTGCTCTACTTTCCAGTTGGTCTGGAATGAAGTGTGTGAGCTTATCGGTGAGGATGTTCACTTTTATGAAGACCCGCCTATGGTTCCAATTCTTAATAAGAAGACGGCCAAGAAAAGCGACATCGACGATGCGTCGTACGTTGCTCTTGCGGGCTTTATTCGTGACGGTATTTTGCAGAGGATTCGGTCAGAACTAAACAAGAAATTCAGAGGACGAGCTTATCCCCGGCTGATTCCATCCGGGGAGGGTCTGCGTCCGCAGGATATAGTTGGCTATGCGTATCTCTTCAAGAACCTGGAATTTCCTCAAAGGTTTGAGCGGCTTGAAAAAGCTATTTCTTTTGCCAATACAAGGGTTGCCTGTTTCGGAATCGGGGAAGAATTCAAGTCCGGGCATCTCAATATGTATAAACAGGTTTCCATCCTGAGTTACGAAAACAGAGATGATTTTGTGATTGAGTTAAAAACGAAATCGGAGGATGACCAGGTAATCTTGGCCAAAGTTGCTCCCGCCGAAACGCTGGGGGACACAATTGCTCAGATAACTGATTGCATAAGTCAAGCAATCTCCACTAAAATGCAGACGGACGATATATTGAAGGTGCCAAAGTTTAACTTCGACCTTCATCGTAGATACAAAGAACTCTTGGGTCGAAACTTGAAAGTTCGGAATCCAGACATAGCTAAGGACCTTCTCGTTTTGTCCGCAGAACAACTCATCAGGTTTCAAATGGATGAGAAAGGTGTAAGACTGCGTTCCGACTCGAAAAGCTCTTTCGCCTGTTCCGCACCTTCAAGCCCCAGACCGCAGCACATCATGATATTCGATAAGCCCTTCCTGATTATGCTTAAAAGGAGAGATGCGCAAAGACCCTATTTTGCATTGTGGGTGGATAACCCCGAACTTCTTGTACAGTAAGAGCGAAACCATCCCAGCAAGACAAGCAGCGATAACGGCCCCAGGGAAGCCTTGTAACAAGTTGATGAGGGGGCACATTCACATTTCATTTGGGCTGGTTTCTGTTGGCAAAGTAGCGTCACTGTATTGGTTCTTTAGAGAGGTGCTTTATTCGCTGTTTTGCGTTCTGGTATTTTTCTTCGCCGAGTCGGCTAACAATCTCCTGCCTTTCCGGATACATTATCTTAAACTGATCGCGATATTTATTTTCGATATCGATTGCCTCTTCGTAGTGCTTGATGGCGACATCGGTTTTGCCCAACTGCTCGGCGATTTTGGCCAGCTCGATTCGCAATCGGCCGGAGCCGGGATAACGCTTGACCGCCTTAAGTCCCCATTCATACGCTTTTTGGGGCTCGGCAAGCAGATTATAGACCGCACTTAGTTTCTCATAATTCTTAAAATCGGCGCTGTCCCGGCTTATTGCTCTAAGCAAACTAACTTCGGCGCCGGCAAGCAAATCCCGGTTCCTGCTTCCCGTTATCTCGAAATGATGCAGATACACTCGGCCATTGAGCGACAATGCGGCGGGATTTAAAGAATCATCCTTGGCGGCAGTGTTTAAGAGGTTATGAGCTTGTTGGAATTGGCCGGCAGAAATGGCCCGGTGGGCCCGTCGGATTCCGGCGGTACTTTTAGCTACCGGAATGAAGGCGTAATTAAAGTAGGCCCAGACCAATATCCCGGCCCCTGCCACTGTTATCATTTTTGCAAAAGGAGCAGGTTTTAGAACTACCTGGGTGCGGGACTTTTGGTGGGAGTCTAATGCGATTAGACAAGCTATTATTGCCCAAAACGTTGTCAGGACGCCCGGCTCAAAAATGGCAAAGTCTATCAGATTATGCAAAGTCACGCCCAAAACAACGCAAAAAAGAGCAGCGACGATATTCGTATTGCGTATTGTGTATTGCGTATTGCGTATTGTGTGCAATGGTTTTGTTAAAAGCCAAAAACCAATGATAAAAACGACCACGGGCGGGACGTAAAATCTCACTATCATATAAATTATTACTGCAAGGCCGTCGGCGGCGGCTGCGGGCATTACGATGAGTCGAGCAAGCAATAAAGCAAGCCATAAGATAAGTAAGAAGATGACTGGCCGAGCTCTAAAAGGCGGCTGTGGCTGGTGAGTTTTCGGCGAAGAGCTTACGAGGTTGGGAGAAATTACTCTCCATACTCTCCATAATGGTAGAAAAATCATAGCTAAGAATCCGACAAGGCCGAGCGGGCCATATTGAGTCAGAATGCTGAGCGGGAAATTGTGCGGGTCTGCAACGGTTTCCAGGGCTTCGGCGGGTTTGTAATGGGTATAAAAATGTGCAAAGTTGCCCGGGCCAACACCTGTAACGAAATGGTCGGCGTACATCTTAGCTGCTGCGTGCCAATACTGCCATCTGACGAGCATCGAACCGCCGCCCGGCAATTGGCCGTGGGTCAATCCATACCGAATAACCAAACAACCGGCGGCGATGGCCAATAGCAGGCAAACAATAAATATGGCTCTTCTGTGAGCTTTTAACCAGCTGCCGAAACGGAGGTACGCAATAAAGATTGTTGCGGCAGAGAACAAGCCGATAATCGCGCCTTTGCTTCGCGTAAGAGCAAGGCCGAATAAAACAACCGCCGCGGCGATGCCGCAGGCGAAAAGATGCGAAGGCGGGGAGGAGTCGGATTTGCGATTTTTCAATTTGTCGATAAATAAAGCGGCGGCGGCGAAGACCGCCATCAATGTAAACGAGCCGGCGGAATTGCGCGTTGTGAAAAAGCTGCGGACTCCCCTTGAATAAAGGCGATGCTCAAAAAGGAATTGTTGAAATGTGCCGGGCTCTATGCCGAGCGGTTCGAGGAAGGTCAGTGGGGCCTGTTCATACTGCTCAATCATCATCCGGTTGGCGAAGAAAAACTGGTCAGCACATTGATAAGCTGAGAGCACGCCCAAGGCAGCGATGAGGGCCACGAGAAGTTTTACTTTTGACTGTGAGTCCAATATCTGTACGAGCAGAACAGCCATAAGGGGCGGTGCAACGAGCATAGCGGCGTCAGTGATTGCGGCCCGCTTGTTTGCGGCGGCAAGGCCGGCGGTGACGGCAGCTACACAAAACAAACACAGGCCGATTTCGATGCCAGTGGGGTGGTATAAAAATCTCTTACTACAAAGGCCCCATACCAGCCAAAAGACAAAAGCGAATATCAATACAGCGGATACGGATAAACTGTAAACGCTGTCGCTCAGATTGGCCGGCAGAGTGGTCGACTGCGCAGTTGGGCTTTCGGTAAACGTTGTTCGAAGCGCGATTACACAAAGGCAGATGACAAGCAGAACGTATTCGAAAATCACCTGGCCTTTGCTTTTCTCGTATTGCGTATTGCGTATTGCGTATTGCGTATTAACCACGAAACTTCACGAGTAATACTAATAAGCTCAAAATTCGAAATTCTAAACGGTGGTTTCGAAAATAGCGATAATGGCCAATATCATAAACGTTTGAGCAAAAATTAGAATTGCGCCGGCGAGATTAACCTGATAGAGGAAGGTTGCTCCCAGGCCGGTGCAAAGCGTCGCCAGATATAGAGTCAGAACCGTCTGGGTGTCGGTCAGTCCGTGCTTTTTTAATCGATGTGAGAAGTGCTGGGTGTCGCCGATGAATGGGCTTTTGCCCTGGCTTATGCGCAGAAGGGTTACGCTGATAAAATCATACAGTGGGACCGCCATAACAAGCAGTGGTAGAAAAACCGGATACCATTGGCCGCTTTGTGCTTCTTGATAATAGGTTGTGCGGAGGGTCAAAAGTGCAACGAAAAAGCCCACTACAAGCGAGCCGGCGTCGCCCATAAAGATTTTCGCGGGCGGGAAATTGAATACCAGAAAACCCAGCAATGTCCCTATGAAAACGATTGCCAGGCCCCCGACAAAGACCTGGGCACTTAAGGCGGCTGCGGTGAATAAAATGCAGCTTGCTATGACTGCGATGCCGGCGGCCAGGCCGTCCATATTGTCAAGAAAGTTGAAGGCGTTAATAATCAACACTATCCAAATGGCTGAAAGCAGAGAGGTAATTATTTTGTTCTCGATAAAAAACTCAACGCGAACATCGGCAACGGCGGCGGCGATTATTGCAACCGCGAACTGAACGGCCAGTTTGAAAAACGGCCCAAGATGTTTTTTGTCGTCCCAGAGGCCGAGCACAAACAAGACAAAGATGCAGAGCAGCATAATCAGGAGCTGGCCGATTTTGTTTAAGAAATCAACCGGGTCAATATTAGCGGTTTGGGCGAGCGGCTCAAGATGGCCGGGCAGAACCTTTATTGCAGCCGTAGCAGCGAGGATGAAAACCATCAGCGTAGTAAAGATTGCGATACCGCCGCCGAGCGGGATGGATGTTTGGGCAAATCTGTCTGCGGTTGGATGCGCGACAAAGCCGGCACGAGCGGCCAGCTTTCTTACGACGGCTGTTAAGATGGCCGACAGCACAAATGAGCCGACAAGTAAGATTATCGCTAATATGGTTAGTGTTTCGATTTCAACTGCTCCAGCAATCGGGTTCTGACTTTTTCAAAAAAAACGAAATAGCACCGCTGTTTGTAGTCCGGATAGGTGTATTTCAGAGGACGCCAGGAGCCCTTGTCAAAAACAAGCGTTACTTCGGCGTACATTCTTTTGCCGATATATATACGATGCGAATAGTTTTTTGTTGTGGCCAGGATTAGCTTTGAGGGTTCAATTATGCCGGGGTCCAGATTTACCGGCCTGGGCACAGGAAGGGCCAACCTTGCCGCCAGCTTTTGTTCGAGCTTGTTTGTCTTGTGTTTGATTTTCGCCAGTAAAGCCGGGTCAATGAGGCGTTCAAAGCTGAGAAATTGTCTTAAGATATGCGGGCCTGTCTGGTCTTTATAATAATCGGTTTTGTCGAACGTCCATACGTCACTTGTAAAATCGGCCCTGCCAAACTTATGGGTGAGCGCCTCGGCTGCGGCGTGCAAACATTTGTAGTTGGCAGCCAGAATTCCAACTATGAGCTTGACCGGCTTAGGGTCTTTTAGCTTCCACATAGGTAGTTTTGAGTTTTTAGTTTTGAGTTCTTAGTTTTCGGGTCAGACGTCGCAGATTCGTGCGGCGTATGCCAGCGACGTAAGCGGGTCTTTCCTGGGAATAAACTCGTGTGCGACGTATCCTTTGTAACCCGTCTCGACGATTGCCCGCATAATGGCGGGGTAGTACAGCTCCTGAGTTTCGTCGATTTCGTTTCTGCCCGGGTTGCCGCCAGTATGGTAGTGGCCGATATATTCCTTATTGTTGCGGATGGTGCGAATTATGTCGCCTTCCATAATTTGAGCGTGGTAGATGTCGTAAAGTATCTTGACGCGCTCGGAGCCGACCTTTTTGCAGACCTCGACGCCCCATTTCATACGGTCGAACATATAGTCTTTGTGGTTGACCTTGCTGTTTAGATATTCGAGGCAGATGTTGACCTTCTTCTTTTCGGCAAGTCCCACGACCTGTTTAAGTGCGGTAACGGTATTTTCGACGCCTACATCGTCCGGCATACCGCGTCGATTTCCAGGGAAAGTGATAACATTCGGGAATTTGTACTCTGCAGTTGCTTCTATGGCGGTGCGGATTTTGTCGAGGCACTGAGCATGAATCTTTTTGTTGTTGAGACCGTTCGATAGTCCGTGCGTGTTGGTCATTGTGCATACGAGGCCATATTTTTTGAGTGTGGGAAAGTCGGATGGGCCAAGCAGGTCAATGCCCTTGAGGCCCATTTGGGCTGCTGCTGCGCAGAGTTGGTCGAGAGTTAGTTTGCGGTAGCACCACCTGCTGGCGGACTGGTTGATGCGGCCTTTTTTAACAACCCGTTCAATACTGCCGGCTGCGGCGGCGTATCCCTTGCCGGCCAACGCACCGGCAACTGTCCCCGCGGCCACCAGGGAAGTATTGCGGATGAAAGTCCTTCGTGAAAGTTTGTTCTTGTTCATCATTTCTCTCCTTTTCAATTTTGGTTTGGTTCCGGCATTTTCCGGCAACTAAACCGGAATTTGGCCAAAACCGCCTCTAAAGTTTGATAATCACCAATTATAAATACTGTGTTAGGTCTTCAGTTCTTCTTTTAACGAATTGACCAGCTCAATCGCCTTATCCGGCGCTTTTTCAATGGAAACTTTTGTACTTTTGGTTTCTGACCGCAGCTTTATCTCGACGTTTCCGTCAGCGACGGACTTTCTGCCAACAGTAACCCTTACCGGTATGCCGATAAGGTCCGCGTCTTTGAATTTCACTCCGCCGCGCAAGGCGCGGTCGTCTAACAATACGTCGATGCCCTTTCCCATTAAATCCTGGTAGATGTCTTCGGCCACTTGCGCAACCTTTTCATCGTCCTGGTTGACGCTGGTAACCAGAACCTCAAACGGGGCGATGCTAATCGGCCAAATAATGCCGTTATTGTCGTTACTGATTTCAATGGCAGAGGCAAGGATTCGGTTGATACCGATGCCGTAGCAGCCCATAATGCAGGGCTTTTCGTCGCCGTTTTCGTCAAGGAATTTAGCTCCGAGTTTTTCGCTGTATTTTGTTCCGAGTTTGAAGACCTGGCCGACTTCGATACCTTTTCGAAACAGCAGCTTTTTGCCATTATACGTATCGCCTTCAACAGCGTAGCGGATGTCGGCAACGGTAACATTTTCGCCTTCGAGCGGAAAATCCCTGCCCGGCATAACATTCTTGACGTGATAGTCGGTCTTATTGGCACCGGTAACACCCACCGCCATTGCTGCAACGGCGTGGTCGATAATCATTTTCGAGACCCTCTCGGCTATCCCAACGGGTCCGGCAAAACCCACCTTTGCACCAGAAGCTTTTTCGATAGTTGCCTCGTCAGCTAATTCTACGTGCTTGCCACCAACGGCCTGGGTGAATTTTTCCGGATTCAAATCGTGGTCGCCTCGCACTATCGCCGCGACAGCATCGTCGCCGGCAGCATATATAAGGGTCTTGACCATATCCTTCGGCTGGGTTTTAAGGAAGGCACAGACGGCTTCAATGCTGCCGATATTCGGGGTGTGGACTTCCTGCATCGGAGGAATCTCGGCGCTGGATTTTTCTTTCGGCAATGGGTCAACGGCAGCTCTTTCGAGGTTCGCCGCGTAAGAGCCGTCTTTGGTATAAATGATTGTATCTTCGCCGGATTCGCACGGGATGGTGAACTGGTGCGAGCCGGAGCCGCCCATCTCGCCGGATTCGGCCTCGACGATAACATACTCAAGGCCGCAGCGTTTGAAAATTCGGCAGTATGCGTCATACATTAATTTATATGATTCATCGAGGCCTTTGGGGTCGGCATCGAAGCTGTAGGCGTCTTTCATTATGAATTCGCGTGACCTTATTACGCCAAAGCGCGGGCGGAACTCATCGCGGAACTTGGGGCTTATCTGATAGAGGTTGATGGGGAGCTGCTTGTAAGAATTTATCTCGCCCGCAGCCAGGTAGGTAACAACTTCCTCGGCGGTAGGCTCAAGCACATTTTCTCTGCCGTGACGGTCAGTGAAGCGGAACAATGTCGGGCCGTAGTCGATACTGCGGCCGGTCTTGTCCCAGAGCTCAGCGGGCTGCATACAAGGCACAAGAATCTCCTGTGCGCCGGCTTTGTCCATCTCCTCACGGACGATTGCGATGATTTTGAGCAGGCTGCGCCAGCCGAGCGGCAGATAAGTGTACGTCCCGCTGGCGACTTTGCGGCACAAGGCGGCCCGAATCATCAATTTATGGCTGGTCGTCTCCGCATCGGCGGGGACTTCCTTGACCGTCGGTATAAACATTCGGCTGTATCTCATATTTCGTGCCTCGTGTCTCGTATTTCGTATATCGTATTTCGTGGCACGTTTATAGCCCAAAAAACAGAGGGTTGCAAGCATATTTCCTATTTCGTTGTTCATATTTCGTATTATGGGAAATCACTGCTTGCATAAGAATCGGTTAGACAATATGATTTTGGGAAACCAAACTTTAGCAGAAAAACATTAATATGGAGTTGGAAAATGGCGCATAAATTCATTAACGAGATCGGGCCGGGTGAGACAATCAACGATATTTATATGGTCAGAGACCCGATTCTACGAAGCACGACGCGAGGCGATTTATATATAGCAATGTTCCTTTCAGACAAGACCGGGCAACTGAACGGGCGAATGTGGCAGGCGACGGAAACGGTTTATCAAGCGCTGCCGAAGCCGGGCTTTGTCCATATACAGGGAAGAAGCGAGCTATATCAAAACAATCTGCAAATCATTGTAAATAACGTCAGCGTCGTCGATGCAAAGGACGTTCGCATTGAGGATTTTCTGGCGCGAACAGACAAGGACACCGACCAGATATTCGAGGAGGTAAAAAAGATTGTAGGCCGAATAAAAAATCCGCAGCTAAAGGCGCTGGTCGGAGAATTCCTAACTGATGCCGAGTTGATGGAGAAATTCCGCAATGCACCGGGCGGGGTGAAATTGCATCATAATTATCTCGGCGGGCTGCTGGAGCATACCCACAATATGCTGCGAGTGGCTGTTGCGATACTGCCGTTGTACGAAAAAGTGCAGCCGGATTTGGTTCTGGCAGGGATTTTTCTTCACGATATCGGCAAGACCGAAGAACTGTCGTACGATATGGCTTTCTCATATACGGATTCAGGCCAATTGATAGGGCATGTCGTGCAAAGTTTACTTATGGTAAATGAAAAAGTTGCTGCGCTGAAGGCCAAGGGAAAACAGATTGACCAAACAGTTCTTGACTCTCTTGGGCACATTATTTTGTCTCACCACGGTCAATATGACTTCGGCTCGCCGAAGCTGCCGGCGATGGCTGAGGCCTTTATGGTTTATTACATTGACGATTTGGACGCCAAGGTAAGCCAGGTAACAGCGGCGATTGACAGCGAGGTAAGCAATTCAAACTGGACTGCCTGGAAAAACGCTCTGCAGACCCGGCTTTACAGAAAACGCATCGAATAAAAACGATTAAATTGTCAGGTTTAAGGGGATTGCTATGAAGCGTTCGAGCTTGCTGGTATCACTTTTATTTGTCTTGGGTTGCTCTGCAAACGGGCTTATTGAGGATTTATATACGAGAGGTGCTACGCCGTCTTCAACAGACGAGCTTGTTTTTATTGGTTCTGAGGCAGATGTAGGACCAGATATTCGAGTTGTTATCACAGATAGCAATGTGATTGATGAGGTATGGCATTCCATCTTAAATTCCAAACCTTATGCACGGTTTTCCGCTTGTGGGTATCGAACAATCGAGTTTTATTCTATACAAGACTCGAATACTTCCCTCGCCACTTTAAGGGTATATTGTGGTGGTATTGACCATGGCGATGCTGCGCACGTGGAGGGGGCAGGTCCTTTTCCCTGGGACAGTTCCAAAGGCGGTAGAGGTGGTCTGTACGAATGTGAAGGTTTGGATGAGCTTGTAATGAAATATCTCAGAGAAGAATACGATGAGCGAAACAAATATTTACATGAAATGCCAAGTATTGTTATGGATTTTGAAGCTAACCCTGAAGATTCCAAGTTAGAATTTGAGTGTTTTTACTATAAACCCAAAATAATTCAAAAGGGAGATATGACCTATCATTTATTGCCGGAGAAGGTGGTCGTTCCAACTGAAAAAATACCGAAGCCAACTGCTGATTTCACCCGCTATTTAATCCGAGAACGGTTTCTCTCAAAGCCAGAATTTTGGCCAGATGGATTTTTTGGGGACAGCAAACGTATTAAAGCTAACCTGTATTTTCGACCTATTCAAAACTATTATCAGGAGAAGTTTCCCGAGATATGGGAATATAAGCTCTTTATACATAGTTACCATCCCCAATATGGCACCGGAAAAGCATTCTTAATTGAGCGATTCTTATGTTCTCAAGATGCAGATATTCTGTATAGAGGCAAAAATGGCCCGTGGCATTTCAGTTATGTAAAACGAGGCGAAAATGGGATATTCATTGACATAATCGATGACCTTTCTTCCCCTCGAGTTACGTCGGCTAATGTTACAGGAATAGTCACGGATTATTTTTACGAATACGGAGGGAAAGAACTCGTAAAACTGAAAGAATCCAATGAACGTGTTGAAGTATTGTCTTATCTAAACAACTATTTCGATGGCAAGTTTTGCAATGGAAAGAAATAAAGCCTGACGCAAAATGTCAGGAAAGGGTTTTTGAGCGAGCAAACTGCTTTACAAAAAGCGTATCGAATAAAGCAAGGTCGCGAATTAATGGCGCTGTGCAAAAGTATTGGAAAACCGGTAGGTAAGCTATCCGGCCAAGAGGGACGTTCCAGTGGGAGAGGTTTGTCTTAGTTCTATTTATTATGAAACGACTACGTATTATTCTATTCCTGCTTAGTATCGCGATATTGGCTTTTGTCTTTCGAGCACGCTTCCAGCGGTATGTTGTGCCAGGGGTCCAAATCGTACGGGGCAGAAAAACAGTGCAAAAGTGTCTTGAGGAGTATGGGCCAGCGGTTCGGGAAAGACTACTTCCATATTTCGAGGCAGCGAAGATACCTTATCCTCCCAAAAAAGCTGTTTTTGTCGGCCTTAAGTACGAGAAAAAGCTTGAAGTTTGGGCCTGTGGTGGAGAGAACAGATTCAATTTGATTCGAGCGTATCCTATCTTCGCTGCCAGCGGTCGGCTTGGGCCAAAGCTCAAGGAAGGTGAGCGCCAGGTTCCGGAGGGCCTTTATCGAATTGAATCCCTCAATCCTAATAGTATGTTCCATCTTTCACTCAGATTGAACTATCCCAATGAGTTCGACCGCAGGCAGGCAAGCCGGGAGAGCCGGACAAACCTCGGCGGCGATATCATGATTCATGGAAGTAATGCCTCTATTGGGTGCCTTGCTATGGGAGATGAGGCTGCTGAAGACCTCTTTATACTCGCCGCTGAAACTGGTATTGACAACATTTCTGTCATCCTGAGCCCTGTCGACTTTCGGAAGAGGGTCTGCCCTGAAGTAACGCATCCATTACCCGAATGGACAGACGTTCTCTATGAGCAAATCAAACAGGAACTATCGAAGCTAACGATTCAGTGAAGCTTAATAAAAAATACGGCGGTGATTGAGAGCAAGCCGGGCGATTCTAATTGGACCGCCTGGAAAAATGCCTTGCAGACCCGGCTTTACAGAAAACGCATCGAATAAATCCGAGGGTATTGAAATGAAATATTATATCCTCTTACTTGTGTTGTTGCTGACGGCACAGATTAGTTCAGCAGCGCAGTGGTATGTAGCCCCTGACGGTAAATCTGCAAACCCTGGCACCAGAGAAGCTCCTTGGGATATTGCCTCGGCTCTGGATGGCCGGCAGAAAGTTGCGGCCGGTGACACGCTCTATCTGCTCGAAGGCACATACAAACGGCGTCCCAGAGAGCTTTTTGAAATTCGCCTCACAGGTACTGCGGAGAACCCGATTCATATTCGCCCAATACCCGGTAAGCGCGCGAGGATAGACGGCGGTCTGTCAGTACAAAGTCCGTCGGCGCACGTGTGGGTTTGCGACCTGGAGATATTCGTGTCAGAACCGGTGCCAAAAAAGCCGGTCAGTCCAGGGTCACACCCCAAGGACCTGAACCGACCGTGGGGCGGTCTTCATATGTACGGCGGAAAGAACTGCAAATACATAAACCTGATTATCCACGACTGCTGCCAGGGTATCAGTTGTTGGAAAGGCGAAATCGAGCCGGAGATATACGGGTGCGTAATTTACAATAACGGCTGGCTGGGTACCGACCGCGGCCACGGCCATTGCATTTACACGCAAAACAAGAACGGCGTCAAAGTGATTTCAAATTGCATAATGAGCTGCCGGTACGACGGCACCTACACCTTACACGCCTACGGCTCTGAACGTGCGTACGTAGATAACTTCCTTGTCGAGGACAACGTCTGTTACAACAAGGGCCCATTTCTAATCGGCGGTGGGAGGCCGAGTAATAACATCCGTGTATTCAGGAATTACCTGTACGACGTCAGTATGAGAATCGGTTACAGTGCGCCGTACAACGAAAACTGTGAGGTCTGCGATAACGTAATAGTCAATGGCGGGCTGAATATTATCCGGTATAGAAAGGCGGTGCAGGAAGGCAATCTCATCATCGGAAAGGACAAAAAGCGTCCGAGAGGAGTGAAGGCCGTTCTTTTAGCCAATCGGTTCGACCGAAATCGCGCGCATCTGGTAATTTACAATTGGGACAAGGCGGAAAAAGTGGAAGTTACAGTTAAGCCATTCTTGAAAAATGGTGATTCCTTCCGCCTGATGACCCCGGAGGACTTTTTCGGTAATCCTGTCGCCCAGGACAAGTGTTACGGGGATGTGATTCACATACCTATGAAAGGTGAGTTTACAGTTTTCGTGGTTTTTAGAAACGACTAAATTGCCATTTTACTATGGCATTATTTCAACAATCAAGAGTGCTAACCGTGCGCTGCTCGTGCCAAGATAAATCCGAGGCGTTAGTGTTGAGTGAGCGCCCGGTTTGCTGTCAGCAGTAAGTCATTGAAATCAGCCCGGCCGGGCTCCCCCCCAAGGAAAGTTAGCCCGGCCGGGGCGTTCTTCATAATTCAGCTCTGTGTTGACGGCTTTATCCGCCGATTCTGTTGATACCTATCGACCATCCTGAAGCGAATTAGCTATGTTTTTATCGGAACTGTGACAACGGTATGGCACACCTTGTGAAAAAATCTGCAAATCAGGAAGAATATGAGGGATATTACGATTCTCGTATCTGGTTTAACGAACAACGAGCAACGAGCAACGAAATATGGGTTCAGATGCTTTGCATAGGGTCTCGTTTGAGGACGATGCCGGAAAATCGCCAGATTTTCTCGAACTGCTCGTGGGACATCAAAGTTCTGCCGAAAACGGGGTCGGCGATAGTAACCATCCTGTCCGAGACTTCAAGGACGGTGACGCAGTGATCCGACAGAAATGCGTCCCTTACCACGGCTAACGTAATGCCTGCATTTCTGAGCTGAGCAATCGAGTCGAAGTGACGGTACCGGCATTTCAGGCCGTCGGCGCCGTAGCGATTCTTGAGTGCCGTGTAAAGACAGCGTGGGAGCGTACCGGCTACGGGGCTTGAGTGGGAAAGTACAGCTATTTCTCCCTCGCTGGCGGGTAGGCCCAATTTCCCAAGAGCGGTTACCGCCGCAGCAGGGCCACAGGTATAATCTGTCGTCTGAAAGCAGATACCGTTGGTATTAACGGTTGTTTTAAGATTCAAGAGGTCGTCCTTAATCAAAGCCGGCACAAGAAAAGGCAAAACCGAAAACCACCCTACAACCACAACCATCAAGATGCCGATTGTGAGCTTCTCGCATTTGCGAGGCAGACGCGAGAGCGGGGTGGTTAAGCCCATTGTAACGGCCAGAGCTAAAATGATGAATCTTACCCGTCCTGCTGTAATCCACGAGAACGGCGGCACAAAGGGCAGGGCATTATTGTACCTGGCCAGTACCAGCATCGCGATGAGCAGAGAGGGGAGAAAATAGCCCAATGTCCAGTAGGGTTTTCGAAGACCTGAAAACACCCTCCCAAGAAAAATGCCTAACAGGGCTACTTGTATGACACCTATAGTTTCAAGCCACGGATTCATCTGCACCGCCTTCCCCCAGGTTACACTTCTCTTGTGTAAAAACATTGTACCAGATTAAGATTCAGGAATCAAGAGAATTGTCAATGAACTGAAAACAAAATGGTGAAATGGACTGTCCAACCATCATTTATCGTCCTATAATTTTCTTGATTATAATCTAACAGCCCGTTAAGCTGGTAATGGAAGGCGGTGGTTTTAGCAGAAAGCAGGTGAGAATGTTTTTCTTTTTTTCAGCTTTTCCCGCTTCATAAAATACAGGAATGGTTCAGAAGAAGCGCATTTTTTTATTCAGGAGGATTTAAGATGAGAGAATCAAAGCCAGGATTTAAATGGCTGCTGATAGTATTTGCAGTATTGACGCTGGCGTGCGTTTCGGCCCAGGCAAGGTCTCGTCCGAGAAGGAATATAGAGATTTACAGGCCAAACCCGGCGTACTGGCAATATAACGCCAAACCAGTGCTTCTGCTGGGCGGCACCAAAGACGATAATCTCTTTCAGATACCCGGCCTGAAGGAGCACCTGGACCTCCTCAAGTCCGTGGGCGGCAACTACGTGCGCAATACAATGTCCAGCCGGGACGAGGGCAACGTCTGGCCGTTCAAGCAACTCAACGGAAAATACGACCTGAACCAATGGAACGAGGAATATTGGCGAAGGTTCGAGAACTTCCTCAAACTGACCCACGAACGTGACATTATCGTCCAGATTGAGGTCTGGGCAACCTTCGACTATTATAGGGACAACTGGGCGGTCAATCCCTTCAACCCGAAGAACAACGTCAACTACTCCGCTAAAGAAACAGGGCTGCCCGAACAGGTCAACAGCCATCCCACGCGCTGCGAGAACAATTTTTTCTGGTCGGTGCCGGCGGAACGGAACCAGAAGACCGTACTGAAGTTCCAGCAGCGGTTTGTTGATAAAATGCTTTCTTATTCGCTGAAGTTCGGCAATGTCCTCTACTGTATGGACAACGAAACATCAGTAACGCCGGAGTGGGGAAAATACTGGTCGCAATATATCAAGGCCAAGGCAAAAGCGGCCAGCCTGCGCGTGCAAACCACGGAGATGTGGGACAAGTGGGACCTGGCACATTCGATGCACAACGCGACGTTCGACCATCCGGAGACCTATTCGTTTGTGGACATTTCGCAGAACAACCATCAAAAGGGACAAAGGCACTGGGACAATGCGCAGCGTCAGCGAGCGCGAATAGCCGATAATGTTCGCCCGCTGAACAACGTGAAAATCTACGGGGCCGACGAGTACGGCCGGTTCGGCATGGACCGGGATGGTATGGAGCGGTTCTGGCGCAACATCTTCGGCGGGCTGGCATCGGCACGGTTCCATCGTCCGGATGCAGGGCTGGGGCTGGGTAAAAAGGCGCAGGCAAATATCCGGAGTATGCGGCTGCTTACGGACAAGATGGATGTCTTCACGTGTGCGCCTCACAACGATTTGCTTTCGGACAGGAAACCTAACGAGGCCTACTGCCTGGCAAATCCGGGTAAGGAATATGCGGTGTATTTCCCGGACGGCGGTAAAGTAACGCTGGATATCGGGCCGTTGAAGAAGCCGGTTACAGTCCGCTGGCTGGATATAATGAAGTGTCGATGGGCGGATGCCGAACGCATTGAGGCCAAAAGCAAGCTAACGCTGCGGTGCCCATCGCAAGGGTACTGGGCCGTTCTGATTCAATAGGCGGGTTTACCAATTGTGTGCGAGAGATGCGAAACAGAGTGAAAATATACACGGTCAGCCAGGTCAATTCGCTAATCAAAGTAGTGCTCGAAGAGAGTTTGCCTCCGCGATTGATAGTGCGAGGCGAAATAAGCGGCTGGAAACACCATACAAGCGGGCACTGTTACTTTTCACTGAAAGACGAAAGCGGAATACTGCCGTGCGTTATGTGGGCGAGCAAATTCAAAAATGTCAAGTTCTCGCCTGAGGACGGAATGGCGGTTTTAGCGACAGGTCATATCGACGTCTATACCGTTGGAGGTAAGTATCAGCTCTATGTTGACAAGCTGGAGCCGGAAGGTGTTGGCGCGCTGCAGTTGGCATTTGAGCAAATGTATAAACGGCTCAAAGCGGAAGGGCTGTTTGAGGAAAAATACAAAAAGCCGCTGCCGGCGTATCCGGAAAGAATCGGGATATTGACCAGCGAATCGGGGGCGGCGGTGCACGATATAAAAGACAGCATTCACAACCGCTGGCCGCCTGCCGGATTGTTTCTCTATCCGGTGCCGGTACAGGGAGAAGGGGCGGCGGAGAAAATCGCAGCGGCACTTAGAGATGTGAACAGACGCAATAAAGAGCTTAAACTCGACATTCTGATTGTCGGCCGGGGCGGCGGGTCGCTGGAGGATTTGTGGGCCTTCAATGAAGAAGTTCTGGCCAGGGCGATTTTCGATTCGAAAATCCCTGTCATAAGTGCGGTCGGCCACGAGGTTGACACCACAATCGCAGATTTGGTCGCCGATGCGAGGGCATCGACGCCGACAAAGGCCGGCGTTGTCGCGGTCCCGGATATGCAGGAAGTTTTGGAGCACGTGGACAATCTCAAAAAAAGGTTGGGGTCCCAGCTCAAGTTCCTGGTCTACAGCGCAGAACAACAATCTGATGAGCTGTGCATCAGACTGGAAAGTTCAGTAAGACAATTGCTGGCGGAGGCACGTGCAAAGCTGCACGCTGGTTTCCAGCAGATTGTCAAGGTTGAGCCGCATCGGCTTTTGGGAAAGAAAACGGTTGATTTAAATAATTTGAAAAATCGCGTAAATGCAGCAATAAAGGCAATCATTAATAGCCGCCGGATGCAGCTTACAGCGAAGGAGAATCTCTTGGCCGGCTTGAATCCAAAATCGGTTTTGCAGCGGGGATACAGTATCACCGCCAATAAAAAGACCGGCCTGCTAATAAAATCTTCAGAGGATGTTAGAATCGGTGATTTATTGATTACCGAGCTTGCAGAGGAAAATTTGATTGAAAGTAAAGTGACAAACACGCAAAATAAAAGTAAATAGATTGGGGTCTATTATTTATGGCAAAAAACAAGCAAAAAAATGATATCGGCAAATTGAGCTTTGAAGAGGCAATTAAGGAACTCGGCAATATCGTCGGCAGGATAGAGCAAGGCCAAATCCCATTGCAGGACAGTCTCAAACAGTACGAAAGAGGTATGGCCTTGATAAAGCACTGCAGGACAATATTAGAAAAGGCCGAGAAACGGATTGAGAAAATATCAGAGCCAGACGAAAAATCTCAAAAACGCACGGACAGCGAATAGGAGAAAGCAAAAAACGCAATACGATATACGCAATACGCAATACGATATGCGAGCGTGGCGGAATTGGCAGACGCGCAAGGTTTAGGTCCTTGTGTCCTTAGGGACGTGGAGGTTCGAATCCTCTCGCTCGCAGTAGTATTGACAAGGACTTACGACAGTTTTGCCCTTCTGACTACTATCCCATTTTTCCTCCTCCGGTGAAAATCCGGTGAAAAAAATCAACGACTGTGATGTCGGGTATTGGTTCCCTCCTAACAGCATCTCCCTGCCGACCCTGCGCCTTATCGCTTTTCTTGCCTTAGAACTTCATCCCCGACTGCACCAATTTCTGGCATAAACCGTAGTTGACCGCATCTGTTTTTTTAACTTGACAATCGCAAGTCGATGAAGTATAAAAGGATGGTCTAATAACCCGAAGGGTAGAGTGCCACGGGCTATGCTTGTGGGTATCCAAATAATCTTTCTGTTAGGAGGAATACGTAATGAAGCGGATAGCATTTCACAAGACAGTCGGGTTTCTTATGCTCATGGTTTTGGTAATGCCATTGGCACAGGCCTCGGCTCAGGACTCGGCTCGGCCGTCTCGGTCTCGCAGAGGAGGCTTATACGGCGACTGGCAGGTCAAGGTCAAGTTCGGTGAGCGACAGATGGAGTCGATTCTGTCGTTTTCCAGGGACGCCGAGGGCAACCGAAGCGGCCGGTGGATCAGTTTCTGGGGACTTAGCGAGCTGAAAGACGTCAAGTTCGAAGAAGGTAAACTCAGCTTCACACAGGAGCGCCGAAATCGTGAAGGTCAAACCACCACGTCGAAGTTCACGGGAACAATCAAGGAAGGGAAACTCTCCGGAACACTGTCGAGCGACAGAGGGGAGTATAAACTCGAAGGCAAGCGCAGCCCACGAATACCCAGGGCTGTCGGGAGCTGGGAAATGAAGCTCAAGGTCGGCGAGCGGGAATTCACGTCAACGCTTGTCGTCAAGGCCGACAAGGAAGGCAAGCTCACAGCCCAATGGCAGAGCCGATGGGGCGAACATGAGATCACAGATGTGCAGTACGAACGGGGCAAGCTGACCTTCAAGAGAAAAAGTAAAATCCAGGACCGTCAGTGGGAATCCACCTTCGAGGGAAACATCCAGTGGCAAACAGATACACTTTCCGGCGTGATCAAATCTGAGAGGGGGGAGATTACGGCCGAGGGAAAACGGATTGGTGCGGCCCTTATCGGCAACTGGAATCTTGAAGTCACATCCGAGCGGGGCAGTCGTAAACAGAGACTGAAGGTCAACACGGACATGAGCGGGCTGTACGGGGCCATTCCCATTAAGAAAGTCAATCTTGAAGATGACAAGGTGAGTTTTAAAATCGTTCTGGAATTCGGTGAGCGGAAATTCGAAATGAGCTTTGAAGGAAAACTGAAGGAGTCGAAGCTTACCGGAGTGTTGAAGACTTCCAGAGGCAGCCAGAAGGTGAAGGGTACGAAGGTTATCCGTACATTCAGAAGACGCAGTACAGGGTAAATGAAGCGTGTTTTATTGAGCCTGCTGGACCGTTCTTCAGCAGGCTCTTTTTTCTGTCTCCAGAGCTTATTCTTTTGGCAGAAATCGCCCAAAAGGGGCGGTGATCTAAAAAGAGAGCGGACGATCTGCCAAATTTAGACTATTTCCTGAGTGTGTTAGGCCTTCCTCTTACTCTCTCGGTCGGAGGCTGGGACATCGATAGAAAACTCGCTCAACAAACTCGTTTCCACAGTATCGGCTCCAGTCAACGTCTGTCAGATACCTGACAAAGTCATAGAACAGTAACAGGTGAAATGGTTCTCGATGTTCGTAGTCGCCCAAATAGCAATCGAGGAAAGACATACCCACGCCGGCAACGATAAGGCGGCCCGAACCATATTCCATGCCCTTAGCTACAGGAATATCTTCAAGAGCCAGCAACAAATGCCCCTCCCCATCAATACCAACCGGCAATTGGATAGAGAGTGGATTGGCGAATGAGATGATACCCTGTTCATCTATGACTTTTGCCTTTCTTAACTCTTTCGCAGGATCAAGCAGCACGAAATTTAGGCCAAATTCTTTTACCAGTTGATTGCCCGCCTCTGTCATCTTGCCGCCACCGTCTGACCGGTCACAACCCACAACGAGTAGTGAGCCCCCTTGCAGTACGAACTCACGGATGGCTGACAATTCCGATTTCAGATAGCTTTGAAAGCCAGGCCATCCTACCCAGTAGTAGTTCATCACGAGCAAATCAATTCCATCCAACCTCTCCGGCGTAAGCAGATTCTTCTCGTTCACGTAAACCTGAAATCCTGCCTCCTCCAGCAGTGCCTTAATCATATATTGGGCGTGGTTATAATAACCCCAGCCCCGGATGTGTCCCGCAGTATGTCTCAGATCCAACAGAACCTGCTTTCCGTTTTGGGTGGGCGGCGTTGATTCGGTTACACAGAATATCTCCACAGGTTCGATGACCTCAACATCACCGAGCCATTCTCCTTCTTCTGTGTAAATCGACGTAGCCCATTGATACCTGCCTGGCGGAAGGGCCGATTCGTCCAGGTGAAAGAAATTAGTTTCACTTTCGAAGGAGCGAAGCTCAGCACAACCTCTCACGCCCTTGATCTGTGCTACATATTTCGCTGCTCCGTCGATGAGCGGACAAATTAACTCAACGGGATAACCATAGGTTATCATTTTTCTCAGTTCTTTGGCCGTTCGGGGATTCCCACCACATCCATACTCTTTAACTTTCCACAAGTGGAACGGCTGAGGAGTCGTCTTGGCCACCTCATAGTCCTTCACTTCACGCCCGTCGGGAGCATCCACATTAGGCTCATTACTCCGGGCCACAACGAGAGGAAACCCTCCAAAGATTTGAATAACTATCATTATCCACATGGCGGTTTTCTGCAAATTATTCATAATTGCTCCTTTACTTTTGTTACTGCATCCAGTCTCTTACCGATTGATTATAACATTAATTTAAGCGGTACAATGTAAAAATATTGTAAAAAGTGATACCACGAACAGAATTCTCCCTCCCCCTCCCCAACAACCTCTCCAAAATCTCCCTTTTCCCCTTGCTCCCCCACAAAAAACTTGCGAAGTGAAAGATATTCTCCTATCATCTCTAAATAGGCGACCAAATGGTCCTGGTGGGCTTTTTGGCCTGTGGAGGTTCGAATCCTCTCGCTCGCATTGGCGATTGTTTCGGTCATTTGCTCGGAAGTCCAAGTGAACTTGATTTCAAAAAGGAGCAGAAGTTGAGAAGAAGCATTATATTAACGATTTTGTTAGCGCTCGTGCCGGCTTTTTGCACAGATGCAGCAGAGTCGGCGGTAACTCTTGTAGTGAATGGTCAGGCGAAGGCGGCGATTGTGGTGCCGTCGGAGGCGTCCCGTGCGGCCGGTGAGGGGGCGAAAATCCTGCGTGACCATTTGTCGCAGATGTCCGGTGCGCAACTGAAGGTGCTCAAGGAAAGCGAACTGAAGAAGGTAAAGGTCGCCAATGGTCGGATTGAACCTGGTTCGGCCAAGCTGCCTGCCGAGACATTTATTCTCGTTGGCGAAGGTGAGCTTGCGAACAAGCTTGGCGCAAGCAGCAAAGGATTAGGGCCGGGGGGTATCCTGATTCGGACCGTCGGCAACGCTCTGGTGCTGCTGGGTGCTGATGACAAAACGCCGTCGGACCCGTTCGGAAGCAGATATGCGGTTACCACGTTTCTCGAAGATGAGCTGGGCTGTCGGTATCTTTGGCCGGGGGAGAGCGGGAAAGTGGTACCGAAACGCAGGACAATCACGGTCAGGCCGTTGGATGTGCGTTATACGCCATTGTTCGAGCAGCGCAGAATTCGCTGGAGTCGACACAGCAGCCGAATTCAGGAGGGGCTGGACCGGCTCGGATTTAGCAAGGAAGATTTTCTGCGGGCGAGGGAAAATGGCTCTTCGACGCGGTCACAAAGCAGCAACTGGATGGGCTGGCACAGGATGGGCGGGACATTGGGTCTCAGGACGGGAGACGGCACGATTTTAGCCGGCCAGACCTGGGACAGGTTCCTTAGAGAACATCCGGAGTGGTTTGCGATGCAGCTGGACGGCTCGCGGTATTTTGACCCAAGCTGGGAGCGGCCGAGACTGTGCAAGTCCAATAAGGCACTCGTGGAGGCGATTGTGCAGGAAAAGATCAAGGAGCTGAAGCGTAGTCCCCGCCTGAAGAGCATCTCACTGATGACGCACGATGGGGGCAGTAAGGCGGGCTTCTGTATGTGCCCTGCGTGCAAGGCGCTTGACCCGCCGGAGGGTCGGCCGACCAGCGTGTGGACTTACGACCATAAGTCGGCGAGGACTCGCAGATTCGATTATGTTTCGCTGACCGACCGAATGATTTACTTTTACAACGCCGTTGCCAAGGGGGTGGCAGAAGTGTATCCCGATGTTTTGTTTACCGGCCAGGCCTACAGCATTTACGCATCGCCGCCGGTCAGGCAAAAGTTGCATCCAAAAATTGTCATTCGGTTTGTGCACAGTACGGGTCACTACGTCAGTGACGAAGTTCGTCGGCAGGGAATGGCTGATTGGGATGCGTGGGCGCAGGCGGCGGGGATGATATACTGGCGTCCTAATTTGTTGCTGTGGGGCCGACACGAGGGCACAGCAGGCGTCTTCGTGCATAAACTGGCGGAAGACTTTCGGCATATAGCACACAACAAATGTATCGGAACTGATTTCGACTCCTGTATGCACCACTGGGCGACGCAGGGACTGAACTGCTATGTGCTGGCAAAGCTGCACTGGAAGCCGGACCTGGACGTTGATGAGGTGATTAACGATTACTGCCGGTCGGGATTCGGGGGAGCGTCCGAGCAAATCAAGCGGTATCTGATACGCGTCGAGCAGCTGACCGACAAGACTGCCGCCGGGAAGACGGAAGAAGCTGACGGAAAACGCAAGAGAGATGTTACTGAGCCATACACGCCGCAAGTTATCGCCGAACTGCGTGGACTCCTCGACGCTGCGGATAAGGCAGCCGGCAATGATACGATGGTGCGCCGGCGTATCGCCTTTTTGCACCGAGGCCTGGAGTTCACCGAATTGCAGGCAAAGGTTTATCGGCTGCTGAGATTAGCTCAACAAAGACGGCTGAGCGCCGCAGAGCAGATAACGGCAAGACAGTTGCTCGACCGTAAATGGCTTATGATGCGCAGGATTTTCAAAGAAGAGCATTTTGCGGTAAACGTAGCGGCTTTGTGCTGGGGCGAGTGGTGGCGCTTCAAAAGGTTGGACTGGAGCGGACCCTCGCAGCAGGCCAAAGAAAGCGTCCGGCCAAATTAGCAAGAGACTTGAAAAGGCAGAATGGTGAGACATAGCAAAGTTTTAATGGTTATCTGCATAGCGGCTATCCTGTTATGTAGTTCGTGCAGTTCAGTCCTTCTCGAAGAGGATTCTCAGCCAGTTACCGCAGTACTGGGAGCATTCGAGAGAGAAATCATAATGCTTGAGCACAAACTGACGGATAAACAGGAGCAGAGAATCGAAGGAATGAAATTTGCCAGTGGAAAGTTAAACGGCAAGAGGATTGTCGTTGCGTGGACGGGCATAGGTAAGGTCAACGCCGCTATGACAACTACGCTCTTGATAGAGCACTTCAGGCCAAACGAAGTAATCTTTACAGGTGTCGCAGGCGGCGTAAATCCTAAGCTGTCTCCCGGAGATATAGTGATAGCTGAGAAAACGGCCCAGCACGACTCAGGAACACTGTGGCCGGATGGTTTTGAGTATAAAGGAGCAAGAAACCCTCTCGATGGCTGGAGAAATCCTGTTTTTTTCCTTGCAGATGAGCGACTTTTAAAATTGGCGGAACGAGCAGCCAAACAAGTCGAGCTTGAAACAATAAAGACGAGCATTGGAGAAAGGGCCCCGAGGATTGTAAAGGGCGTGGTTGTTACAGGGGACGTTTTTGTTGCGTCACCTGAGAAGTGTATTGAATTGCGCAACGAGCTCGGAGCGGATGCGGTGGAGATGGAAGGAGCAGCGGTGGCTCAAATTTGCTATCAACAGGGGATTCCGTGCCTCGTGATACGCAGTATCAGCGATAAAGCTGACGAGAAGGCGAGGGAAGATTTGGGAATGTTCCACACAATGGCTGCCAAAAACTCTGCCCGCCTGGTTGCCGGGATAGTCGGACTGTTAGGTTCGGAGCTTTCTGTTGAAAAAGGTGAGAGGCATCAGTAATATCACTGGGGTTAGTGCACAAATGATAACAAGACAGTGCGGTAAAAATTTAAGGGGACAAAATGAAAAATATTGTATCTGCTATTTCGATAATAAGTATGGTTGCTCTATTTTTGGGTGTTTGCGGCTTCAAGTCTGCGGGAGATATCAATGCGAAGGTTGCCCAACTGGATATCAACACTGCAAATCTTGATGATGTTATCCGCATTTTCGGCGAGCCGATAAAGTACCTCTGGGCAGGGAAGACTTTCACGAAGGATAACCTGCCTTCGACTTATATAGCAGCTTATCCTGACGATTTTCATATTGTCATAAGCCGCGGTAAGATTATTGAACTACGGTTTGAAGGCCCAGGAGCAGGATATGTTTATCGGGACAAACTAAAGGTGGGCTCTTCGCTTGATGAAGTCCTTAAGGTGGTGGGCAAGCCGACGGAAACGGTTCAGGGAAAGCCAAACAAGTTTATGGATGGTGTTCTTTACAAGGACATCAACGGCAGGGAGGGTTATTGCTACTACAGCCGCAAGGCTCAGGGCGTCCGATTCTTCCTTATGAACTATAAAGTAACCGCGCTATACGTAACGCGCAGCAGGCCTGCTGGGGATAGAGGTGGCTCGTTCCAAACTGTCAGACCCATAAAATCGGTTAAGCAATTTGATGATGTGAGATGGAAAGATATGAGCAAACTCGACCTCTCTGACAAAAAGGGTCTTATTGCCACGCTGAAGTTTAACCGGAAGACGGTTTGGCCGAAACCAAATAAGATGCCTGCCGGACTCAGACCAGATGGACTGCTCACCAGGGCGATGAACCCGGGCCTTCGCATTCGCAGGCTCCATCAACGAGGCATCACCGGCAAAGGCGTAAACGTAGCTATTATCGATCAGCCCTTGTATTTGGACCATCCGGAATTTACTGGCAAGATAGTGGCGTATCACGATGTGGGTTGCGGCTCCAAGAGCAGCATGCACGGCCCAGCGGTTGCAAGCCTGCTCGTAGGGACAAACTGTGGAACAGCTCCTGATGCTCGTGTGTACTACGTTGCAGCTCCGTCCTGGACAAAAGACACTGCCTACCAGGCAGAAGCTCTCAATTGGATTATTGAACAAAACAAGAATCTGCCTGCCTCGAAAAAAATCCGCGTAGTGTCGGTTTCAGCGGCGCCTTCGGGTCCTGGATCTCCTTTTGAGAAAAACCAGGAGATGTGGGATAGAGCCTGTGCCCTCGCCGAGGCAGCGGGCATCCTGGTACTCGACTGCACCACTCATCACGGATTCATCGGTCCATGCTGGTACAATCTGAGCACACTGGAAAGTGTGACCAGGTGCACCCCTGGCTTTCCGGGACAAAAGGAGGGAACCTACCCCGGACGCATCCTTGCTCCTACGTGTCCCCGGACAACAGCCGAGCAGTACGACAAGGGGGATTTCAGCTATCAATACTGCGGTCGCGGCGGGCTGAGCTGGGCGATTCCGTATTGCGCCGGCGTGCTCGCTCTCGGCTGGCAGATTCGACCCGAAATTGGGCCTGAACACATGCGGGACCTGCTTTTCAAATCGGCCTACACAAAGAAAAACGGCGCTAAAATCATCAGCCCGAGCAGGTTCATCCGCCTTGTGAGAATGGCCAAAGTGGCTCCAAGAACCAGGAAAAAGGGATAGCGCTCGGCGGGCAGGCAATATAAGGAATGCGGTAAAAATTCAGGGGGTTAAAAATGGTCGGTAAACTTTTTGAACTGCGGGAAAAACAAACCAGCGTCAAGATTGAGTTCGTGGCGGGAGTAACGACATTTCTTACGATGGCGTATATCATTTTCGTCAATCCGACCATTCTAAGCTCGACAGGGATGGACAAAGACGCCCTGATAGCTGTTACCTGCATAGCCACTGCCATTGCCACGCTTATCGTAGGGGCATTTGCGAAAGCACCAATCGCGATGGCACCGGGGATGGGACTCAACGCCTTTTTCGCATATCTGGTCGTCTCCGGGAAAATGGACTGGCAGACCGCTCTGGGTGTGGTGTTTCTCTCCGGATTGTTCTTTTTGATACTGACTCTATTAGGCTTGAGAAAAAGAATTGTACAAGCAATACCGGCATCTCTTATTTCCGCTATTGCCGTCGGCATCGGGCTGTTTATTACCTTCATAGGACTGAAAAATCTCGGCATCGTTGTCAAAGATGAAAATACGTTTGTCTCGGCAGGACCGCTAACGCTAACAGTTCTTATAGGTCTCTTTGGTCTGCTGGTAATGATTTTTTTCGAGATGAAAAAGATAACCGGAGGCCTTATTATCGGGATTCTGGCTTCAACCGCTCTGGCAGCCGTGTTTAAGAAGATAGAAATGCCACAACAGTTCATCTCATTGCATTTGAATATACAGGCAATCTCTTTTCAATTGAATATTCTTGGTGCTCTGAAATGGGGCTTTTTTGGGAGCATTTTTACCCTGATGTTTATAGATATGTTTGATAGCGTCGGGACGCTGGTGGCATGCTGTCACCAGGCAAATATGGTTGATGAGAACAATAGAATAAAGGGGCTGGACAGGTTATTGGGGATAGATGCCGTCGCAACTATGATAGGTGCTGTACTGGGGACATCAACCACCACTTCGTATATTGAATCTGCGGCGGGTATCGAGCAGGGTGGACGAACGGGGTTGACTTCGATAGTTACGGGCGTTTTGTTCCTGCTGGCATTATTGTTTGTGCCGATTGTGGGGATAGTTCCGGAATATGCGACCGCGCCGGCGCTTATTATGGTCGGGCTGTTTATGATGAAGGAAGTTAAGAAAATAGATTTTGCGAATTTAGAAGAAGCGTTTCCGGCGTTTATTATAATGGTAATGATTGCTTTGAGTTACAGTATCAGTACGGGACTGGCGTTTGGGTTTATCTCATTTGCCCTTATAAAAATAGTATCAGGTAAGGCAAGAGAGATAAGGGCGGCAATGTGGATTATTGCGATTTTGTCCATACTGTTTTTGACGCTGGACCGCCTGCCCGGTATGATTGAGTACTTAAAGAGTCTTATGTAATCTTGTAGTGAGGTCATTACGGAAGGGTTCAAGAACATCACAATCATCTTTTTCCTGGCCGTCGGCTTGCTTACCTTAGCGACGGGCAATCCCGCGTTTGCAGGAAACACCATAGGGATCACAACCGATGAAAGTATTGTCTCGGTTCACGCGGGCCAGCGCCCCCTGCTGCGCTACGCTTATAAAAATGTACCTTTCAAGCCGTACGTCCAGCAGTTATTCTCGCCGGGCGGGGTAAATATTCTGCGCGATGCGCCGGCTGACCACCTGCATCATCACGCTTTGATGTTCGCGGTCAACGTAGATGGCGTGAATTTCTGGGAGGAGACTCAAGCTGCCGGCCGACAGGTACACCAGTCCTTCCCCGACGTGAGAACCGATACGGAAACTGATGTGGAAAATGACAAACGCTTCGAAATGCGCCACGCAAGCTTCACGGAACTCATCGACTGGATAAATCCCAGCCAGGAGTTGTTACTCAAGGAGCGCCGCACAATTGAAGTCCGCCAGGGAACGGATCTGGGCGCCACCGTTTTAACCTGGCAGTCTAAGTTCGAAGTGCCGGCTGGAAAAAAATCTGCCACGCTGACCGGAGCCCATTATCACGGCCTCGGTATGCGCTTCGTCAAATCGATGGATACAGGCGGCCAGCTCCGCAACGCCGATGGCAAGCCCGGCACTATCATCCGTGGCGACGAACGGCTTGTCCGCTCGACCTGGTGCGCATATACCGCCAATGCCAACGGCAAACCCGTCACCATCGCAATGTTTGACCATCCAAAGAACCCGCGGCATCCGGCAACGTGGTTCACAATGACCAGGCCCTTCGCTTACCTCTCGGCCACGATGAAGCTGCACAAACAACCGTTGAAAGTAACGTCGGGCAAACCACTTGTATTGCGGTATGCCGTGGCCCTCTGGGACGGCCGGGTCGAGGCGGACCAAATCGAACAACTTTACCGGCGCTGGAGCGCTAAATAAAAGTGAGCCAAGGGAGGAAAATGCTATGCTAAAGAACGTTGTTGTTGTAGTAGTGGTACCGGTATTATTGTTTTGCTCTTGCAAAGAGAGTGAACAAGCTCATTTAGATGAAGTAGGAGGCAAAAAAGATGGACATTAAAATCACAAGTTCGGCCTTTGAAGAAGGCGGTTTAATTCCGCCTAAGTACACCTGCGACGGTGCGGATATTTCTCCGCCGTTGCAGTGGGACGCGGTCCCTGAGGACACTAAGAGCATCGCTCTTATATCCGATGACCCGGATGCCC
Source organism: Phycisphaerae bacterium (assembly GCA_030601745.1). Classification (GTDB taxonomy): domain Bacteria; phylum Planctomycetota; class Phycisphaerae; order Sedimentisphaerales; family Anaerobacaceae; genus JAUVYQ01. The sequence goes on along the minus strand of JAUWBI010000009.1, from coordinate 20,619 downwards.
CGATGGGGACCTGGGTGCACTGGGTTTTGTTCAATCTGCCTGCAGAAACAAGGGAGCTGGCGGAGAACATTCCGCCCGATAGCACCCTGCCCGATGGAGCCAGGCAAGGAACTACTGACTTTGGCAGGATTGGCTATGGCGGCCCCTGTCCGCCGAGCGGCACGCACAGATACTTCTTTAAAATTTACGCACTCGATACGGAAGTTGACCTGGCCGCCGGTGCCGACAAAAGCCAGTTGCTCAAGGCTATGGAAGGACATATCCTCGGCCAGGGACAGTTAATCGGCAAATACAAAAGGCAATAGCTCAGCGGCGTCCCGGCGCGCCGGGGCTCAGAGTAACAAACCGTTTTATGCTGCCGTTAATAATGCTGGTGCGCCGGCACCAATTTGCCGGGATTATTGCGACCAAAACGGTCGGTTCGAGCATATTATTATTGACAGCTTTGCCGAAAATAGTGTATTATTATATCAGTTTTTGAGAGCAAATTAACCATTTTTTGAAAAGGAGGTTGTAATTATGAATAAGCTAAACTGGGTCCTGTTGGTCATCGGTACTGTGGCCATCGCCGGATGCGTAGAGACAAAGGACGAATTTACCGTAAATCCCGATGGTTCCGGAAAAGTGGTTCACGAACTAACTTTCCAGCCGATGGATTTAGGAATGATGGGTGAGATGGGCGGCGAGATAATGGGTGAGATGACCGGCGAGACGATGGGAGAGATGACCGGCGCGATGGGAGAGATGACCGCTGAGATGGGCGAGATGATGGGTAAAATGATGGGCAGTGAACCATCCGACCCACAAGCGCAGCTCAGGAAAAGTGTCAAAGAGATACTGAGTCAATCTAAAGGGGTCGATACCTGGAAAGATATTTCTTACAGAATGACCGACGATGGCAGAACGTATTTCAAGGGCACTGCTTACTTCCCGGACATTAACAACCTGAGTCTTCACAACGCCGGCTTTAGCAGCGATATGAAACTCCACTTCACCCGTGACATATCTGGTGAAATAACTATTGAATTCAAAAGCGAAAAGCAGGACGAAGAAGGCGAAGCTGTGAAACCACCCACCCCTCAGATTCCGGAAGCCCAGCTAAACATTCTTGTTAAACAGGCCAGGTTACAATTCAACCAAATGAAGCCAATGATGCAGGGCATTCTTTCAACTATAAAGAGTGAGACAATTCTGCACCTGCCCGGTGGCATCAAAGAAATCTCCAACTTTGAGAAAGTTGACGCAAGGACCGTTCGCATAGCACTTGACGGTTCCAAAATGCTCGAAGCTATGGACAAGATGATGCAGGATGAGGACTGGCTGAAAGAACAAATCCGCGCAGGTAAGGACCCCCTCCAGGATGGACCCGAAGGTGACCTTGCTATAAACGAAATGCTTTTCGGCGAAAAGGCGCCTGTTCGCGTTGTTCTGGCCACAGGCGCGCAGCAGCTTTTCGATTACGATGCTGAGGTAACCGCTGCCAAAGCAAACTATGAAAATATGCTCAAAGAGCTGGGTCTTGAAGAAGCAGGGCCTGCGAGACCAACTATCGGTGACGTGCCGCCGCTTCCGGGTTTTGGTGAAGTCACTCCCACTGCTCCTGAAAGAGTAACAGGACAGATGAACGTGAAAGTTGGAGGTGTGCGTTTAGTAAGGTATTCCGACTACGAGCGCGGAATAATGCCTCTCGGCCAAAGTGATGGCTATACTCTGTCATTAATAGGTGAATTGCCCACACCGGTTATCAAGGCCTCCGGTGGCAGAATAGAAAAAGCAACTACCGACACAGGCAAAAGCCTTCTACCCAAAGACCAATGGGGCCGCAAAATAAAATTTCCCAGACTTGCGAAAGACAAGAAAACCGTCGTATTCGATGTTGAGTTGCTTCTGCCGGATGAAGATGTAGAAGGTCTGGAGGAGCTTTCCGGAACATTGGAATATTTGACGGCAGACGCCTCCAGGGAAGTGGATTTAGGTATTATGGATTTTGAAGTCGGAGCTAAGGGCAGAGAATTGGGGACTGTTATCCGCTCAATTGAGAAAGACCCCTGGCAAAAGAGCGCTACAATGTTGAGCTTAAGATTGAACCTGCGGCCTGAAGCGGTCGAGTCCGCAGAATTCTTCGCTCAGGACGGCACAAAATTGGATGTATCCAAACGTGGCTACGAATCCATCGCTGGTACAACGACGCTTAAATTTTCCATCAAAGGGAAATTGCCGCCGAAGGGACGGATTGTCCTGAATGTCTTTGAAGGGCTTAAGAAAAATGAGATTCCTTTCGAAATAACGGAAATTTCGCTGACCGGACAGTCGTTGTGGTAGCTCGCCCAGCCCCTCGGAGGGGCGGGGCTCGGCGGTGCGTTACCCGTCACCTGGTGGTTTGTCCCCGCTTGTAATTGGTAGAGGTCAGAAGTTTTCCAGTATAGCGGCTGTGTGAATTGCAAGCAGCATCAAATAGTCCAGATCGCTGAGACTGTACTGTTCGCGGTCCGCAGCGTTATCGACATACAACACGCCGAAACAGCCGGTCGGGTCCATAAGAGGTGCTATCATTGCAGAGCGTATTTTTTCGTCTTCTATTTGAGCTGAAACCTGCGGCAGGAGTAAGAACTGGCCATTTTCAACCACTTGATTGATTTTTTCATTAAGTTTTATTTCGCTTAGTTCGACGGTTTGGCCGTCCCGTCTTCTGCCTGCATGACAGGTCATTGGGCCGGTTGCCTGGTTTCTTAAGGCACCCCAGGTATGATATGCACCGAACTGCCTTAATGTGATACTCAATAAGACCTGGAGCACTTCGTCGAGGCCGTTGGCTTTGCAGATTGCCTCGGTGGCCTGCAGAAAATCTTGTGCCCTTTTGGCCGGTAATGTAATATCGGGGGCGCGCTCGACATCCGGTCTTCTTACTATAATCTGCGAGTCGCGAGTAGCTGTTGTGAGCGTATCTTCCACCTGAATCGGTTTCTCAGCCTCGGCAACATCTTCGAGATTAACTTCGATAGTGAAATCCGCTATACGAAGACAATCACCGGTTTTAATTTCGGCTTTGTGGATTGCCTCGTCGTTTAGATACGTCTTGTTCGCCGAATCCAGGTCTTCAGCCATCCATTTTCCGTCCTGCGTGGTAAAGATTACAGCGTGCTGTCTTGAGACTGTTCCGTCAGGCAAAAAGACCTGGCTATTGCTGTGTCTGCCGATATAAATAGGCCCGCTACTGAATCGAAGTTCGCTGACAGTGTTATTACCTTTTTTTACAACCAAACGCATCGGCTTTGCTCCCTACATCCGGATTCTGAAGTTCCCGTATTTTATTATTCATAATCCGGCATAATTTGTCAAGTAAATCCCGCCCCTCACAGAGGGGCGAGGATAAATCCCTTGTATGCCGCAATAGAGCGATTTGCCTGAACCTGTTATACCGCAACTATCGGCAATTTCGCACAGGTTGTTAAGCAAACGACTTGTAGGGGCAACCCTATGTGGTTGCCCTGGGCAGGCACGAGGGCCTGCCCCTATGTGCACCCGCGCAAGCGGCTTTTGCATCCAGACCGCCACTACAACCAAATTCTTTGTCCCATAAGCAGGGGTTTTTGCTGTAAAAGATTCAAACCTGTTAAAACCACGACCGATAAGGCCTGCAGAAAAGTTCTGTAATCGCTGTGCCCTGAAGGATTCGCGATTGTCGGCTTTATCTACAAATTGTCGGCTTTATCTACAAAAGTACCAGTTCACTTTAACCGATACTTTAATTTGATTCTGTCTTCAAGCAAATGGGGGCGGCTACGACTATTGGCACCAGGTGATTGTCAGAGAAGACATATAATATTGAGTGTGTCAGCCAGGAAAACCGTCACCTGCAGGAACGGCTAAGTCACTGTTCAAAAAAATGGGGGCGAAGGAAACGCTGATGGAGAATAATGAGCGGTTCAGCAATTTAGTCAAAAGTAAGATAAGGAATGTTTATTCTGATTGTTCGATAACCTCCTTCCGGGCCTGGCTGGAAGTAGGGGACGTGATGAGCAAGGATGTGATTACCATTTCCCCCGATGAAACTGTGGTTTTGGCCACGAAGGTGATGTCTGAGAATAACATTTCCTGCATCATTGTTGTAGATAACGACAGTGTGGCAGGTATCCTTACCGAGACGGATATCCTCAAAAGGGCTGTGGCTGAGGAGAAGGATTTTGATAAGCTAAGGGTGAGGGAGATAATGTCCTCTCCGGTGGAGAGTATATCTTCTGATTTGTCTGTCCTTAAGGCCGGCAGAATTATAGAGGACAAGCACATCAAGCGACTGCCAATCCTGAAGAAGAAACGATTGGTGGGGATTGTGACGCAAACCGACCTGATTCGAGCTCTGACCTCGTATGGTATGTGGAGGGATATTGAGGAAATAATGAGTAGAGACGTGGCTGAAATACAGAGGAAGGCAACTGTAGTGGATGCAGCGAAAATTATGGCCTCGCATAATATCTCCTGTATCATAGCTCTGGAAGCCGGTGAGCCGGTGGGTGTTCTCACGGAAAAAGACCTTCTCAAAAGAGTTGTTGCACTACAAAAGAATCCCACTCACACAAGAATAGAGGAGATAATGTCTTCTCCAGTAATGACTATATCCCCCGATTATTCTATCTTCAGCGCCAGCAGGGCTATGGAGAAAATGGATATTCGCCGGCTGGTTGTTATGCAGGATAAAGAGCTGCTCGGAATTGTAACTCAAACGGACATCTTCAGGGCAGTAAAAAAGAAGCTGCAAGAGGAAGAGGAGGACCTCCGCAAACAAAACGAATTCCTCAATAACATTTTGGAATGCCTGACACATCCCCTCTATGTTATTGACGCCAATGATTACACAATTAAGATGGCCAATTCAGCTGCATGGCAGGGAAAGCTGCCCGAAAAAGCAACCTGCTATATGCTTTCCCATAAACGAGATAATCCTTGTGATGGGCCCGACCACATTTGTCCGGTTGAAGAGATCAAAAAAACTGGAGAACCGGTAACGGTAGAGCACGTCCATTACGATAAAGATGGGGACCCTCGAAACGTTGAAGTTCACGGTTACCCCATTTTTGATAATGAAGGAAATGTTACTCAGATAATTGAATATTGTCTGGATGTCACCGAGCGTAAGCAGACGGAGGATGCGCTGCGCGGTTTTGGAGAGCAGCTCATTACTTTGATTGAGGTTACCAACGAGCTGGCCACAACCGACTCCTTCGATGACCTCTGTCGCCGAGCCGTTGAGCTCGGACGAAACCGCTTAGGGTTTGATCGCCTGGGCATCTGGTTTCGCTCCGATGAACCCGATACCATAGTCGGTTCGTTCGGAGTGGACGAAAACGGAAACATCTGCGACGAACGCGGCAAGAAAAACAAACTCAACCCGGATACCCCTGATGGAAGGGTTTTGCTGGGCAAAGAGCCCTTTGTTCTCGAAGGCGAACTACCGCTAACCAACCACAAAGGGCAAGTCGTCGGTCAAGCTGCCCAGGTCTTCGCCGGCATCTGGGACGGCGAAAAGGTCATCGGGCATATCAGTATGGACAACCGAATCATCAAAGGCTCTATAACCGAACAGCAATGTGAGCTGCTGCGTCTCTTCGCAGCCACCATTGGATATCTCGGCACACGCAAACGCGCCGAAGAAGACTTGAAGCACGCCAAGGAGCAGGCAGAAAAAGCCTGGGCAGAACTCGAACAAACCAACCTGCAGCTTGAGGACTCCATCAAGCGGGCCAGTCTGCTGGCTCAGGAAGCGGTCGTAGCTGGCCAGGCCAAAAGCGAATTCCTCGCAAATATGAGCCACGAAATACGAACGCCGATGAATGCCATTATAGGTTTTAGCGAGGTGCTGGCAGAAGAAGAGTTAACGGATGAACAGAGACATCATGTCAATATCATCCGAGAAAGTAGCGAGAACCTCCTGCAGCTCATTAACGATATTCTGGACTTCTCTAAGATTGAAGCGGGCAAACTTGATATTGAGATTGTTGACTGCCCGTTGGAACAGTTGCTTGCCGGCATCGAATCACTAATGCGACCGGCGGCAACGAAAAAAAGACTGGTATTTGAAGTTTTGCAATGTACCGAACTGCCTGTGCAAATACACACCGACCCTGTTCGCTTGCGTCAATGTTTGACTAATCTTGTAAATAACGCTATTAAATTCACTAAGGAAGGACACGTGTACGTAAATGTTTCTCTGCAAGAGGTCAACGATAAAGGGCGCCCTGAACCATATATCCGTTTTGACGTCGAGGATACGGGAATTGGCATCCCCGCTCACAAGCAGGAATTGATATTTGAGGAGTTTATGCAGGTGGACGGAAGCAGCACTCGCAGATACAGCGGCACGGGCCTGGGATTGCCTATCACGAGACAGTTGGCACATCTTCTCAGTGGAGAACTTTCTCTAACCAGTGAAGAGGGCAAGGGCTCGGTGTTCTCACTTACAATTCCAGCAGGTGTTGATGTAAAATCGCAACCATTGTTTAACAAATACGACTTTGTGAACAAGTTAAGCCAGGATATGGACATCCCAGAGCAGGCTGAATTCTCCGGCCGGGTTTTAGTTGCAGAAGATAGTCTAACCAATCAGATGCTTATTAAACTGCTGCTGGAAAAGATGGGCTTACAGGTAACAATAGCAGAGGACGGCAAAGAGGCGGTCGATAAAGCCCTCAATCAGCCGTTTGAGCTGATATTTATGGACATACAAATGCCCAATATGAACGGATATGAGGCCACAAAAATCCTTCGCAGAAAGGGATTGAAAACAGCAATAGTCGCTCTGACTGCCTATGTAATGAAGGGCGACGACGAAAAATGCATTGCCGCCGGTTGTAGTGATTATATGGCCAAACCAATCGACCGCAAGCAGTTGCTGCAAATAATTCGCAAATATCTGCCTTCAGAGAGCACAGCTCCGGCTGAAAGAATCGATTCACTCAAGTCCCGGGTAGATGAGCTCGGCCAGCTTTGCTCCAGTGAGAAATCTCCGGAAGTCCAGCCAACCAAGTCGGCTGATGCTCGAAAGAAGGAAAGTATAATTGATTGGGCGTCTATTGTGGAAGTATGCGGTGATGAAGATGTGATTAAAGATATTGTCGAAATATTTTTGGAGGATGGTCCCCTATGTATAGAATCCATTGCCGACGCAATAAAAGTTAAAAAGCCGGCAGATATTCAATTATACGCTCATAAGCTAAAAGGGGCGGCTTCGCATGTTAGTGCCACACGATTGTCGCAGACCGCTTATCATCTTGAGTGTGCCGCGCGAAAAAAAGATATGGCGGCAGCCGCTTTGCTTTTTGAGGATGTGCAAGCCGAGTTCAAGAAAGTGGCGTCGTTTTTGTCCAGGGCCGACTGGATTGAAATAGCAAAACAACAAGAAAATAACAAACAAGCGAAACAATTAAAAAGTAAATGAAAAAAACAATTAAACAAGGGAATTTATATGAAATGCCTGATTGTGGAAGATGATTCTACCGCTTGCAAACTATTGCAGACATACCTGGCGGATTATGGTGATTGCTTCATTGCTGTTAATGGAGATAAGGCAGTGAAGGCCTTTCGAAAGGCATTAAAGCAGGGCCAACCCTATGACCTGATATGCCTTGACATTATGATGCCTGAGATGGACGGCCATGACGTCTTGAAAGCAATTCGCAAGATAGAGAGCCAGCACGGAATAGGCGGCCTTGACGGCGTCAAGGTGATTATGACAACCACCTCAGGCGACTCCAAAAATGTAACGGGGGCTTTTAGAACAGGTTGTGAAGCGTATATTGTTAAGCCCGTGAAAAAAGAAAAACTTCTTGAAGAAATAGAAAAGCTCGGCCTAATCATATCACAGGCAAGCTGACCACCACTCTTTCCCGCCTATTCTTATTGGTAACGGGCATTCGGCATTTGTTCCGCCTGCACCAACAGTTGCAAAAAATCAAAAAGCGTCTGGACGCCGTAAATAATGAGACCAGCTTCATTGTAAATCGGCCGTGGTTATTACTTTTCCTGCGCCGATATTTATGTAGTTGTTGCCGAAATGCTTTTCGAATAAAGCTCTCGCTTTATCGCCTGTACAGTGACAGGGGCCGACATAGCGCACGTGCCATTGCTTGAAAGCCGAAATGATTTTCTCGATTTTACCTTTTGTTGCCCATTCGAGATGGAAGCCGCCCATTACCAGAAGGAAATCATCCTTCACTAAATCTTTTGCTATGTTTACCCCGTTAGAAGTAAGACACTCGGCTCCTGTCCCACGCTGGCGGGAACTTCTAACGGGGTTTACGATGTTTACAATGCCGGGATGCGCACAGCCGGTTATCAGTATCAGGCCCTTGTCCGTTTGGATAATTAAAGACTGCTCTTTTATCCATTTTCCAAGCTGGCCGGTCGAATATACGTTCTCACAAATCTTCATTGGCTGTTCGACCTCAACTATTTTTGACCCGCGTGCCTGCACGCTATCCTTAAACTTTGTTGGAAATGATTCTGGCAGATAGACGGTAACGTTGGGATTCTTTTCGAGAAGGCTGCCCAATCCGCCGGTATGGTCGGGATGAATGTGAGAGAGAACGACTATATCTATTTTGTCAGGGTCTACCGCTAATTTTTCCATATTATTGAGCAAAGAGCTGTCTCGGCCGCTATCAAAGAGGATGCTTTTCTCAGGGCTGGTTATAAGTGCCGAAAATCCCCAGCCGGTTTCCAGTCCCTGCTTGTATGGATTATTGTCGTAAACAACTGTAATGCTTATATCTTGCATTTCGTATCGCTCTTTATGTTATATGCGGTAGCAATTATAGCCGCTAAAGTGCCAGGAAAGCAACTCTTTGGAGCAAAATATAGGTTGTTCCCGGACGAAGAACAAACTGCCGGCTCGTTGCAGGCTTGGGAATGGCCGATAAAACGGTAATACAGCAGGTGACACACTCGCGTTTTCCGAAAGTGCCGCAATTTCACTTGACGTTTTCCTCTCAATCAGATACAATGTTATTTATTCAAGGACGGTAGTGAGGAAATGTCCATTTGTTTCCTGCCAGGCTGCTAACGGTAAAACCGGTTTTTTTATCCATACTGTTTTTTGCCTGTTTCCACAAATGAGGGTGTAAGATGAAATGTATAGTGCTGATGACCTTGGCGGTTTCCGTGTTGATAATGACCCCAAACGACGGATTTTGTGATGGTACATTGCTTAATCTCGGGCCTGAAGAGCTTGTCAAGGCCAACAGCGTTGACATCGATGTCGGCACGTACTCGGTGCCGTCCTTCGTGGACTGGGACAACGACAACCTCAAAGACCTCGTCATCGGTACGGGAAGTGGATATGTGCGTGTGTATCTGAACGACGGAGCGGAATCCGCCCCGAGCTTCTCGGATTACTTTTATGCCCAGTCCAACGGGGCCAATCTTTATTGTCCACCGTCGGGCTGCCTGGGCTGCTTCCCTCGCGTCGTCTATTGGGATGCGGACGCACGCAAGGACCTGCTTGTGGGTCAGGCCGATGGAACTGTCAAAATCTTCCTCAACATCGGCACCGATAGCGCCCCAACCTTCGATGGCGGAACGTTCCTCCAGGTCGGCCCGCCCGGCTCGAAAATAAACATCGACGTCGGAGACCGAGCGACCCCCTCTGTTGTGGACTGGAACAATGACGAAAAGAAAGACCTGGTCGTTGGAGCCCTCAACGGCAAAATCCACATATTTATCAACGAAGGGACCGATACTGGGCCTGATTTTCTCACAAAAACCTTTGCCAAGGAAAACGGTTCGGACCTGCTTGTGCTGACCTGGAGGTCAAGTCCCGACGTTTTTGATGCGGATTTCGATGGTAAGAAAGACCTTCTTGTAGGCGACACCAATGGCCGGCTTTTGTTCTACAGCAACGTTGGAACAGATTCGGCCCCGACCTTCTCAGGCTATTCGCTTGTCGAATCCAACGGTGTTCCGATTGACCTTCCGAGCTCGCGCTCCAGGCCGTTCGTATGCTACTGGACAGGGGACGGCCACTTCGGTCCGATAGATGCCTACCCCGATGTGCTCATCGGAGCAAGTGGCGGCCAAGTCCATCTGTACGAGGGCATACCTGAAATCGGCGACCTCGATGGCGACGGCCGTGTAAACTTCGCAGATTTCGCCTCGTTCGCTATTTATTGGCGGCAAACCAACTGCGGCGAATGCGGTGGGGCTGACCTCGCCAATGATGATGAGAAAGTCGACCTGGATGATTTGCGGCAGTTTGCTGCAAACTGGCTGATAGGCGTTGAATAGCTGAACTTTGCTAATCCAATTTCAGACGGAAGGGATGCCGCTCCCAACTCAATCGGAGCTTACACCCTTTTTTTCCTGGCTTTACCCGGAAATCACAATTCTTCAAGAGAGGTCCCCATTTCGGAATAAATCGCAAAATGGGAACCTGATTTATTGCAGTTTGCCATAGGCGGATTTGGCAACGCACAAAACAAAACCTCAATCCCCACGCAAAACCGGGCAGCATAACCCTCGCTCGGAAAACCGGTTGCGCCAAGTGGGGCTTAGGATATGGACGATGCGTATTTTTTATTAGCAACAGGTTGGCTTTTGCATATAATTGAGAGGTTATCCGCCATTATGAGGCTAAATAGCGATTTGTTGATGGCTCGATTGAGAGCTTTATGTGGGAAACCTCTGATTATCTGAATTTGAAGGAGATGATGATGTTTAAGTATCCGCTATTTAATGTGATGTTGGTTGTGTGTATCGCGGGGTTCGGCTGCGGTGCCAATGAGGGCATCCGTGTTGTTGAACAGCCGGACACTGAGGCGACGAACGACTTCTACATAAGCAACCGTCCGCCGCTGACGCCAAGCCCGTTTATGAAACTGCCGATAGGTGCAATCAAGCCGCAGGGCTGGGTCCGCAGGCAGCTCGAACTGGAGGCCGAGGGCTTCACCGGACACCTGCTCGAAATCAGCCGGTTCCTCAAGAAGGAAAACAACGCCTGGCTTAGCACGAAAGGCCAGGGACATAGCCCCTGGGAAGAGGTGCCGTACTGGCTGAAAGGATTCAGTAACCTCGGATATGTGCTGGGTGACAAGCGAATCATCGACGAGGCACGCACGTGGATTGAGCCGGCGATAGCCGGCCAGCGCGACGATGGATACTTCGGACCGCGCTCGAACCTTAAGCGCATACGTGGCGGCAAACCCGACGTATGGCCCAATATGATTATGCTCAACGTATTACAATCGTACTATGAGTATTCCGGCGATGAGCGCGTCATTGAACTTATGACCAAATACTTCCGCTGGCAGCTAACTATCCCGGACGAAGATTTCCTTGAGCCCTTCTGGCAGAACCAGCGGGCCAGTGACAACCTCGCCAGCGTCTACTGGCTCTACAATCGTACCGGCGACAAGTCGCTTCTGGACCTGGGCGAGAAAATCCACCGCAACACCGCCGACTGGACCGGCGGCGTCGCCAGTTGGCACGTTGTGAACATCGCCCAGTGCTTCCGCGGCCCGGCCGTCTTCTACCAGCAGTCGAAAGACCCCAATCACCTGGCAGCTACCGAACGCGACTATCAGACCGTAATGGGCACCTACGGCCAGGTCCCCGGCGGTATGTTCGGCGCAGACGAAAACGCCCGACCCGGCTACATCGGTCCGCGACAGGCCGCTGAAACCTGCGCAATGGTCGAGATGATGCTCTCGGACGAAATGCTGCTGACATTCACCGGCGACCCTAAGTGGGCCGACCGATGCGAGGAGGTAACGTTCAACTCACTGCCCGTGTCGATGACGCCGGATATGAAAGCGCTGCATTACCTCACTGCCCCTAATCTGATACTGTGCGACCGGCACAATAAATCGCCGGGATTTCAAAACCGCGGCCCGATGCTCCTGTTCGACCCACACCGTCACCGCTGCTGCCAGCACAACACCGGGCACGGCTGGCCGTATTATGCCCAACACCTCTGGCTGGCTACACCCGACAACGGCCTGGCCGCCATGCTCTACGCTCCCTGTCAGGTCACGGCAAAGGTCGGCGACGGCACGGAGGTTACTATTGTCGAGAAGACACGCTATCCATTCGACGAGAATATCCAACTGATTGTCGCAACCGCTAAGCCGGTTCGATTCCCACTTTATCTGCGCGTCCCGGGCTGGTGCAGCAATCCCCAACTGACTATCAACGGCAAATCAGCGAAAAAAGCACGCCCGCGCTCATACATAATGATTGAACGCAGTTGGAAAAATGGCGACATCGTAAATCTCATTTTACCAATGAACATCACGCTCACAAAGTGGACGAAAAATAAAAACAGCGTATCGGTAAACCGCGGGCCGCTAACATACTCGCTGAAGATTGGCGAGCAGTACGTCCGCGCAGGCGGCACCGACAAATGGCCTGCCTGGGAGATACATCCCACCACCGCCTGGAACTATGGGCTGGTATTGGACGAGAAGGGCCCGGCTTCGTTGTTCCAGGTTGTCCGCAATGTCTGGCCCGATGACGACCAGCCTTTTGAAGCTAAGGCCGCTCCCATCGAGCTGCGTGCTAAAGCCAAAAAGATTCCGGAATGGAAGAAGGACCACCTTGGTCTGGTTGGCAAGCTGCAGCAAAGTCCCGTCAAATCCGACGAGCCGGTCGAAACCGTTACGTTAATCCCGATGGGCTGTGCCCGCCTGCGAATTTCAGCGTTTCCGACCATTGGCACCGGCCCCGACGCTCACAAGTGGAAAGAACCCCCGAAACTATTGCCCACCACCGCCTCGCACTGCTGGGGGGCTGACACCGTCGCAGCGCTCAGCGACAAGCTGGTGCCTAAGAATTCGAACGACCAGAGCATTCCGCGGTTCACCTGGTGGCCTCGCAAGGGCACAACGGAATGGGTACAGTATGATTTCGAGCAGCCGAAGAAAGTTTCCCGCGCCGACGTTTACTGGTTCGACGATACCGGCGGCGGAGGCTGTCGCATTCCGAAGTCCTGGCGGCTGCTGTACAAGAACGCAGGCCAATGGAAGCAAGTCCCCAACGCCGGCGCCTATGGTGTGGAAAAGGACAAATTCCATAAAGTAAGCTTCGACACCATCCAAACACAGTCGTTGCGAATTGAGGCCCAGTTGCAGCCAAACTTCTCCGCCGGAATCCTCGAATGGCGCATCGACGCAAAAGAATGATAAGGAAACGGAGATGCTTCGTTAAGGAAACTCACATGGCAAGGGACAAGATAACAATAGTCGGTGCCGGCAAAGTCGGTGCGACAACCGCCCACATCGCCGCAGCAAAACAGCTCGGCGATATCGTCCTGCTCGATATCATTGAAGGCCTCGCCGAAGGCAAAGCCCTTGATATCGCCGCCGCAGGCCCCGTTCAGCTTTACGATTCGGTCATCTCCGGCACCCGCGACTGGGAAAAGACCGCGGACAGCAATATCGTCATCGTAACAAGCGGAGTGCCTCGCGGCCCCGGTATGAGCCGCGACGACCTCCTTACAAAAAACATCCAGATCGTCAAAGATGTCAGCGAGCAGATAGCCAGACACTGTCCCGAGAGCATCATCATTGTTGTCTGCAACCCGCTCGATGCAATGGTTTATGCCGCCGCCAAAGTTACAGGCTTCACCAAAAACAAGATAATGGGAATGGCCGGCGCCCTGGACTCATCACGCTTTAGCTACTTCCTCGCATCCGAGCTTGGCCTAAGCGTAGAGGATATAAAGTGCGTCTTAATGGGCGGCCACGGCGACGATATGGTACCTCTGCCCAGATTCACCTCCGTCAGCGGAATACCCGTAACCGAGCTGCTCGATGAAGACAAAATCGCCGAGCTAATCGAGCGCACCCGAAAAGGCGGCATCGAAATAGTAAATCTGCTCGGCTGCAGCGCCTATTACGCCCCCGCCGCCGGTGTCGTTAAGATGGCCGAAGCAATCCTGAAAGATAAGAAAACCGTAATGTCCTGCTGTGCCTATTGTGACAGCGAATATGATGCCGGCGGATACTTTGTCGGCGTCCCCGTCGTTCTCGGCAAAAAAGGCGTCGAAAAAATCATCAAACTCGATTTGAACGAGTCCGAACTGGCAAAGTTCAAAAAATCACTCGCCCACGTAAAAAAACTCGTTGTAAAGGTTGACAAACTCTTATAAACAAAAAATTTCTTTCGGCTATTTGTTGTCATTTGCCGAATAATAATATAGTCTATCAGCCATTTGAAATGGCGTTTTGACGGGACCCCGCTTCGCGGGAATCAATTGCAGGGACGCGAATGGAACTGATAAAAAGGATTAAGCAGGCCGAAACACAGGCCCGGGAGATTATCGAACAGGCCAGAGCCCAGGCAGCCCAGCAAGCCGAAAAGGGGCGGACAAGCCGGCTTAAAGCATCAGAAGAAGCCGAACAACAAAGGGAAAAAACTGTTGAAGCTGCCGTTGCCGCAGCTCAAACACAAGGCCTTGCAGAAGTTGAGAAGCTTAAAGCGCAAGCCGAAAAGCAGCGTCAACAACTGCGCGAAAAAACAGCCGACAGAATGGCGCCGGCAGCAGCAAGGGTAATGGATTACTTGAGAGGCTAACTATGGCCATTGCTCAAATGGCAAAAGTGATAATCGTCAGCCATCGCACGCAGGCTTCGGAGCTTCTGGAAGCGTTGCAGCGTGAAGGTATTTGCCAGATACTGAACGCAGAAGAGGCGATGGTCAGCAGGGACTCACCCGAGCTCGCCACCGCAGGCCAGCGCCCAAAAGACATTGAAGAGTTGCTAAACCGGCTGGCAAAAAGTATCGCATTGCTCAAAGGTTATGCCGAATCTACAAAGGGTCTTGCGAGCATTCTTTCACCCCGCACCGTCGTTGATGAGCAGTCATATAACAAGGTCGTTTCAGACCGGGAAATTCTAAAGATTATTGACCAGTGTGAGCAGACCGAAGCAGCAATAGAAAAACTCAAAGCCGAACGTGAGAACCTCGACGGGACCTTAGAGGAGCTTGGGCCGTGGGCGGCTTTCCAGACGCCTGTAGAAGAGATTGGCCGGCTTCAGCAGACAACGTGTCTGACGGGACTCTTGCCAGGCCAGCAGTTTGAGCAGGTAGAAGAGAAGCTAAGCGAGCTCAGCGGAGCAATTCAGCAAATAGGAGTAGCTAATAACAAATACGCCTGCCTTATTGTTTGTCTGAATTTTAATATCAATGAGGTGCAAAAATTGTTGCGCTCAGCCGAGTTTGAGCCGGTCAGCTTCGAGTCGATGACCGGCACCGTAGCGGAATTAATAAGTGAGCATACCGGAAAGTTGAACGAGACAACAAGGCAATTAGAAGGCCGGTATGAGAAGGCAGTGTTGTTGTCCAAACATTTGCTCAAGCTGCAAATCCTTCACGACCATTATGAAAATCTATTGAACAGAGAGCAGGCCAAAGGCGCCGCGCCGGCAACGGAACATACCGTTCTTTTAGAAGGCTGGGTGAAAAAAAATGATTTCCCCCGCCTGGAGAAAATAGTATCGCGTTTTGGGGCCTCAAGTTTGACTAAAATCGAACCGGCCGAAGACGAAGAAGTACCGGTTGAAATAGAGAACAAGAACTACGTCCGGCCTTTCGAGGTGATAACCCGTCTTTATGGTATGCCGAAGCATTTTGATGTTGACCCGACGGTATTTCTGGCACCGTTCTTTGCGCTGTTCTTTGCGCTGTGTCTGACTGACGCCGGTTACGGGCTTGTTATTATTGCACTGATGGTTTTCTTTATAAAGAAAATGCAGGGTGACAAGAAGCTGATGTGGATGCTTGGGATATGCTCAGCTGTTACAGTCATAGCCGGTGCACTTACCGGCGGATGGTTCGGGCCGGCAGAGGAGCACTTTATACCTGCGTTGGAACCGGTTAGAGAGAAGATGATGTTGTTCGACCCATTTGAGAAACCAATGATCTTCTTTGGCCTGGCACTGGCGCTGGGGTATGTGCAGATTATGGCCGGCCTGGTGATTGCATTTGTGCATAACCTTAGACGAAAGCAATATATAGCCGGACTGTGCGACCAATTTACCCTCTTGGTTATGCTCAACTCGATTGCGATATTTGCAGCGAGCAAGGTAGAGGTGCTCCCAATTGAAATCGGCAAATTCTTCGGAATTCTGGCAATTATTCCAGCGGCTGTGATTCTGCTGTTTAGCCACAGACAAGGCGGTTGGGGCAGCCGAATCGGAATGGGAGCATACAACCTCTTTAGCACAATATTTTACGTTGGGGACGTGCTAAGTTACATAAGATTGATGGCTCTTGGTATGGTTACAGCAGGCCTGGCAATGGCAATAAATGTTATGGCAGGCCTTGTACTCGATATACCTTATGGCATAGGTGTTGTAGCGATGATATTGGTACTTGTTGGCGGACACGGATTTAACATAGCTATAAACGCTTTAGGGGCCTTTGTTCATACCTTGAGATTGCAATACGCGGAGTTCTTCCCGAAGTTCTTCATCGGCGGCGGCAGAGCCTTTGAGCCGCTGAGCAAAAAGTACAAACATATTTATATAGGAAAATAGAATACAAGAAAGAGAGGTTTGGCAATGGATGGATTGACATTAGCTTTGGTTGGCGTCGGATTGGCGGCTTTATTGGCTGGTATCGGCTCGGCTATTGGAATCGGTATTGCCGGCAGAAGCGCTACAGGCGTGTTGAGCGAAAAGCCGGAAAGGTATGGACAGGTGTTTATTATGGTTTTACTGCCTGGTACACAGGGTTTGTACGGCTTCTTGGCGGCCTTTATGGCTATGCGAAAACTAAACTTCTTCGCCGGAACCGGTGTCCCGGAACTAAGCTTCACACTCGGGTTGCAAGTGTTGGTAGCTTGTTTGCCTATTGCTTTTGCAGGCCTGGTAAGTGCTATTTATCAGGGGAAGGTCTGTGCGGGCGGCATCTTAATGGCTGCAAAAAGACCCGAAATGGCATTCAAGGCAGGCGTTATATATGCAGTTATGGTCGAACTTTACGCGATGCTTGGCCTGGTGATAACATTGTTTATCCTGCAATTTGGTATTAGTTGGCCAACGGCTTAATACCTGAAACGCAATACGCAATACGAAATACGAGATACGAAATTATGGAAGCTGAACAGGTAGTAGAAAAGATATTGGCCGACGCCAAAGCCGAGGCCGAGAAAATAAAAAAACAGGCCGACGAAAAAGAAGCTGCCGAGCAGGCCAAGCTCACCGAGCAGCTGGATGAGTATAAAAAGCAAACACAGAGTCTCGCCAGAAAAGCCGCAAAAGACAAAAAACTGCATCTTTTAGCGGCAGGGAGAATGGATATTGCCAAAGAGTTTTTAGGCGAGAAAAGAAAAATACTTGATGAAGTCTTTGCGCAGGCGCAACAGCAGCTCCGAAATTTGCCGGATGAGGAATATTGCAAGTTTATGACCAAACTGATGCTCGAAGCGGTCGAAACCGGCGACGAAGAGGTCATCATCGACAATGAAGAAACACGAATTGACCAGAAGTTTATTAAGCAGATTAATCGCGAGTTGGGGCCCGGCTACAAGGGTAATTTAAGATTAGCCGACGAAAGGCAGAATCTTGGAGGTGGCTTCATTTTAAGACGCGGCAGGATAAAAAATAATATTTCGTTTGACGTATTGCTGGCCCAGGCACGCAAGGAGCTGGAAATCGAATTAGCGAAAGAACTGTTTGAAAACTAAATATAATGATTTGTCATTCCTACGCAAGCAGGAATCCAGAAATGTGACTGGTAATGTGGACTCCTGCGACCTGTTTTCGCAGGTACAAGTTTTGAATTTTTGTCATTTGAATTTGTTTCGAATTTCGAAATTCGATATTCGAGTTTATACAAGAGTAGAATATGGAAGATACGAGGTCTGAGCAAGCTATTCTCGACTTCTACACGTATCCGCCCATCGGCAGCGACGACTGGCGATATACCTTTGAGACGGCTCAGGTACGAGCGCTCGAGATGCAGATGCTAAGCCCGGCAGCCCTCCTGGATATGGCCAACGCGGAAAATTTCGAGGCAGCCGTCGATTTGTTAGCGTCCACCGAATACGCCCTGCCGTCAGCAGGTAGGAACTTTGCGGAGTTGGAGGATACTTTGCGCCTTCGAAGGTCGGCAGTGCGGGAGCTTTTTGCCGAGCTAATGATTGATAAGCCGATTGTAGAGCTGTTCAAAACGCGCGATGATTTCGCAAATCTCCGGCTGGCAGTCAGGCGAACACTGACGGAGAAACCGTTGGGAACCGATTACAGCAGCGACGGTAATTTCCCGCCTGAGCAATTTGAGCAAGTCTTTGAGGAGGAGAATTACGCCCTGTTTCCTGATTATATGGCCGAGGCGGTAGAGCAAGCGGTTCTGGCCTACTATCAAAATAAGGATATCCGCCGGATTGATTACGCAATCGACCGGCTCCAGGCCGAATATAATCTGAAAAAAGCACGCCGGTTAAAGAGCGTCTTTCTGCTCGGACTTTTCAGAATACAGATTGATTTAACGAACATACGCACGATGCTTCGCCTCAAATTCACCCCGTCCCTAACAGGGGCGGGGTTCACCGAATCCGAACAGCGTAATGTTCTTTTGAAAGGCGGATTTATTGCGCTGGAACGATTGAAAGACGGGCTGGACATCGGCTATGAGGCGGTTGGGCCGTTGTTTTTTGTAACGCCCTACCACCGGGTTGTTGAAACAGGCGCCAACTATTTAATGTCGGACAAATCTTTTTTAAGGGCTGAGCAGCAGTGCACCGAGCACTTGACCGGCTTTCTAAAATCAACGATTCAGATTACCGCCGGCCCTCAGCCGATTATTGCTTTTCTGTTAATGAAGGAAAATGAAATCCGCACAGTCAGACTAATATTGACCGCCAAAAAGAATAATCTCGCTACGCAGCTTATTTTGGACCGTCTGGGCGGATGAGCTATTTCGCCCAAACGCTCTGGAGCCGTTTTAAGATGTTAGCCCTATCTTGCTGAACGAAAGGGACAAGCAATGAGCATTATGAGAAACATTGATGAAAAGCTAATGCGTTTGCTAACATACAACTTGTGGTATCACGACTTGGATAATAGACCACAAACAAGAATCGCTACTTGGGTCACCATTTCGGCGATATTGCTAACGTTTTCGATGACATTGCTCGCATGGATAAATCTGATTCCATATAGCGTTGTAATTGCGATAGCATTATGCCTTTTCATATGGCTGGTTACCTTTTACGAGTGGCGATTGTGGTATCGTTTGAGAAAACGCAAGATAAAGCATGAGGAATAATATTCACCAAACAAGTTCCAGTAACGTTTTGACGGTGCCCGCTTTCAAGAGAATGACAAACTCAACACGATATACGCAATACGAAATACGAGATACGAATTATGGAAGGTAAAATTGCAGTCATCGGTGATACTGATTTCGTAATGCCGTTCTCGGCACTCGGAGTAGATACGTACTCGGTAGGCCGGACTGCCGGTGATATTACCGAAAGTGCCGAGAAAATAATCGCTGGAAAGTACGCTCTTATAGTAGTTGCCGAAAATATCGCCCCGGCGGTTGATGAAGTTTTTTCAGCTTGCGAGAATTTACCGACCCCTTGTATTGTGGTTGTGCCGTTCACCACCGAATCCGAGGGCTTTGCGACCCAGGCCCTTGGAAAAGTGCTCAAGATGGCTACGGGTATAAATATTTTACAAAACAGCTAAGAAAAGGATAATTGGCCACAGAGAGCACAGAGAGACACAGAATAGCATGATATCAGAAAATCAAGTTGCACATAGAACAGAGCCGCGACCGTAAGGGAGCGGTGTGTGGCAGCCTCAAGCGCAGCTTGGGGATGGCTCGTATAATCTGTGAGGGACCCCGCTTGCCCCCCTGCTTCTTGCGAAGCAAACCGGGGGGCTTTGCGGGAACCCAAATCAGTGGCTAAAAACTAAAAAAGGTTTTGATAATGAGTGAAACAAAAGAGGGCAGGATAGTCAAAGTTGCAGGGCCTGTTGTTGTGGCTGAAGGTATGACTGGTGCGCGAATGTATGACGTTGTTCGCGTCGGCAAATTGAACATCATAGGCGAAATCGTGGAATTACGCGGCGATTTGGCCTCAATTCAGGTCTATGAAGAGACCACAGGTCTGGGCCCCGGCGAACCCGTGGTTGATACAGAAGCGCCGCTCTCGGTCGAATTAGGGCCGGGCCTGATTGAAAGTATTTACGACGGCATCCAGAGGCCCTTGCCCTTACTGGCAGAGGCCGAAGGCGAATTTATGAGCAGGGGCAGTGCAATGCCGGCCCTGGATAGAGAAAAGAAATGGCACTTCAAGCCCACCGTTGAAAGCGGAGCAGAGGTTGGCCCGGGCGACATAATAGGCGAGGTCGAGGAGAGCTCGCTGGTTAATCACAGGATTATGGTGCCGGCCGGTGTAAAAGGAAAGATAGAGAAAATAGGAGAAGGTGATTACACCGTTGATGAAACAGTGGCGATTGTGGCTGCTGAAGACGGCCGGAAAAGTGAAATAAAACTGATGCAGAAATGGCCTGTTCGTAACGCCAGGCAGGTAAAGGGTCGCCTTGTACCAAACAAAATCCTCGTTACCGGCCAGCGTGTTATTGACGCATTCTTTCCCGTTACAAAGGGCGGGACGGC
>JAUWBI010000085.1 GCA_030601745.1 Phycisphaerae bacterium | reverse complement strand
AGTCGATGGTGAATCCGTGTCAAAAAACAGCGTTAATCCGTGTCAAATTATAACTTTAGTCACTTTTGCTCACTTTAGTCACTTTAGTCACTTTTATTCTTCTTTCGTCCCTCTACATCTGTCGAGAACGCTCTACAAATCAGCTCTTTTATGCAAAACAAAGCCAATTTCCAAAAAGCCAAAATGAATGTAAACTTCTATTCAACAAAGGATTATGAAAATGAACGACTTAGCAGACTCCGGGAAAACAAACCCAATCAAAGCCAATTTCCGAAAGGCCAAAATGAACGTAAATTCAATATTAACAAAGGATTATGAAAGAAATGACGCTTTCGCAGTCCAAAAAAACAAACCCAATTCAAAGCCAATCCCCCAGCGCAATACGCAATACGAGATACGAGATACAAACCCAAATCCCCCAAATTCACAGCCAATTATGAACACAAAAAAAACTGATGACCACCAAGGCCATCAGTTCTAACTTACCCTCTCCGTTTAGCCACTCGCACCTGCCGGCATTCACTTCTAACGAAAAATAACGGCTTATCGACTACTTAAACGCAATTGCAACGCCGATACTGGCATCTTTGAGCATATTTTTACGGTCAACTCTGACTACTTTACCGCTTTTAATACGGGCAAATTGCCCTTTTTGCTTTGCCAGAGTCACCGTACGCGGAAAATTGATTTCCACAGTATGCCCCAGCCGAACAGGCATAGTTATTGGAACCGTAACGAAAACCCCCGTTTTGCTAATATTTGAGCTTCGGCCGTTAAAAAATCTATTGGCTTCCGGCAGCCAAACACTCACAGGCCACGAAACGGCCGTTCGGGCGTCCTTACGCTGCTCGATTAAAGTCTCCATAATTCAAATCTCCCTTAAATCACCGTTCCATCAATGATAACTTTTATCGGCTATGTTAATTTGGATAGATTAGCACATTTAGGCAAAATAATAACTTTTCTAAAAATTTTTTTGTTCTCCGCCATATCGCTGCGTTTTTACTGTTTTTATCGGGTTTTTGCGCTCTTATGGCCAAATCACCAAGAAAGCTCTCAACCATATTCCCTTGCCGGGACGACGCCGGGAGCCGAGTGAGTCAGGAGGGTTAGTTTGGGAGATTTGGGCAAGAGAGAAATTGGGTTTGATTGGGTTTGAATTGGCTTTGTTTTCCAGGACTGCGAAAATGTCATTTCTTTCATAATCCTTTGTTAATATTGAATTTACGTTCATTTGAGCATCCAGAAAATTGGCTTTGTTTTGCATAAAAAGGTCGATTTGTAGAGCGTTCTCGACAGATGTAGAGCGGCGATAGGAGAGAGTAGAACGAGGAATTTGTGGGTCCTCTGTTTCGAGGTCAAGGAGCAACTTCTCGAGGATAAACTTCGAGGATAAACTCCGGTTGTATGGGTTGAGTCCGGTGGCCATGAGAAATGCTCCTTTGTTATTGGTAATTGGTAATTGGTTATTGACTGTTGATTATTCACCATCGATTATTGATTATTTTAGCCTATTAGTTAGATATATATTATACTTCATAGAAAGTTAGATGTCAAGTGAATTTTTGGATTGCCACAGAGAATTTGCCACGAAGGCACAAAAGTCACAAAAGAATATAGCCACAGATTTCACAGATTACACGGATTTTTAGCCACGAAGACACAAAGACATAAAGAAAAAATTAGACGCAGATTTGTTAATGGTGATTGGTAAGTGGTAATTGGTGAGTGGATAGCAGTTTGTTGTTGACGGCTAAGCTCAGGACAAGTTCTGGTTTGAGGGGTAAGAATGGAGGGCAAAAAAAATTACAAAATTTATAAAAATTTCTTGCAAAATCAATTGGATTTGTGTTAAAATGATATTCGGTAAAGGTAGGCTTAAAAATTATCATAATACTTTTGTTTGTTATCATAATTCGTACCCATTTCATACCGAACCTGCCTTGGAAAGTTATAGGTTTGCTTTAACAGGCGCAAAACAGACTCAACTTGCAGAAATCGGCAATAGGTGCATTGCCTGTGCCGTCATAATATATTTATAGTTCCCTGCTTGCGCAGGGACAAGTTTGGAAAGGAGCTAAAAATGAAAAAGGTAATCCTCTTAAATCTTGTTGTGCTGTTGGTTACCGCAACGTTAGCACCAGCAGCAACTCGCCTGGTCCCAGACGAGTACACCACCATTCAGGACGCTATTGATGCCTGTGTCGATGGTGATGTAGTTATCGTTGCCCCAGACACATACACCGGCCCCGGCAACCGTGACATAGACTTTAAAGGCAAGGCGATAACTGTCCGCAGCACCGATCCAAATGATCCATGTGTGGTTGCGGAAACGATAATTGACTGCAACGGCAGTGAATCCGAGCCTCATCGGGGCTTTTATTTTCACAACGGTGAAGATACCAATTCTGTTTTGTCCGGTCTGACTGTTATCAACGGTGTAGCTTTAAGTGGCGGTGCTATGAAATTTGAAGACGCAAGTCCGTTGGTAACAAATTGCGTGCTCATGGATAACTATGCATTCGGCGACTCTGAGGAAGAGCATAGTGGCGGTGCTTTTATCTGTATAAACGGCAATCCTGTTATTAGCGGCTGTATTATCAGCGACAACACTGCTCGGTATCAGGGGAACCAGGTGTACTGTAAAAGCGGAAACGCTTTTATTAAAAACTGTAAATTCATCGGACGTGAGTTAGAAGTCTATGGTGGCAGTCCTGTTATAAGTGGCTGTACATTCCTTTCGATGTATAGAGCTATTGATATTACCAGCTATTCGAAAACCTACTGTATTGTTGAAAATAATATCATCAAGAGCAGCTACTGTGGTATATATCTCGGTGAGAATGTATCTGGAGGTATGCTCGGGACTATCAGAAATAATGTGATAGTCGGCACTGGTGACAGACAGGGTGCTGGCATCTATTACCGCTCTCATAGCTCCTGCCCTACTATTAACGGGAATATTATTACAAACTGGGAACATGGAATCCATCATACATATAGTACTATCGAGGAGGAAAGAAAGACTAAAATAACTCATAATAATCTTTGGAATAACTGGCTCAATTACATATCACTAAGAATCCCTTACGATCTGACAGGTCTGCAGGGGAATATCTCTGTCGACCCGTTGTTTATTGACCCTGATAATAACAATTACCGTCTTGAGTTTAGCTCACCTTGTGTGGATTCTGGGACAGATACAGGAGTATATACTGATTTTGATGGTAATATTCGGCCTTTGGATGGGGATAATGACGGCCTTCTGGTCTCAGATATTGGTGCCTTTGAACTGGTACCTGTAACTGATACTCCAGTGATCTTGGCCAGACCCGCTGAGCTGACTTTTATAGGTAGAGAGGGACAGGATGATCCGGAAACTCAGGTATTTCTCATTCGTAACGGCGGAGCGGGGACGCTTTACTGGCAGATTATTGAAGGCTGTAACTGGCTTAAAGTTCTGACGTTAACAGGAGAATCTTCAGGGCAATTCAATGAAGTGCCCGTTTCCGTGGATATTACCGGATTAGACATTGGCAGCTACAGGTGCCAACTTCTTATATTCCGATGAAGCGATCAATAGCCCCGAAACTGTCACAATTAATCTGATAGTCAATGGCGATCTATATGTACCGGATGAATATAAGACTATTCAGGATGCCATAGATGCGTCTAATGACGGTGATAGGATTATTGTCGCCGATGGAACCTATACCGGCACCGGCAATAAAGACATCGATTTTTACGGCAAAAAAATCACTTTAAAAAGTGAAAACGGCCCGGAGAACTGTATTATTGACTGCAAAGGAACAGGTAGGGCTTTTTACTTCCATTTCGGAGAAACCAGCGAGTCCAAGGTGGAGGGATTTACCATAACAAACGCATACGCACATGATGGCGGGGCTGTTTACTGTTGCGGCGGAAGTCCCGAATTTTCCGACTGTATTATTAAAAACAGCTCAGCATATTTCGGCGGAGCAATTTATAACCTGAGTGATATCACAGTCAAAAACTGCTTTATAACAGGAAATGATGCCCGCAACGGAGGAGGGATTCGCGGCATAAACATGAAACTTATCAACTGCGTTTTCAGCAACAACAAGGCCAGAGCCGGCGGTGCTATCATTACCATTGGCGGAGATAACCGGATCGTTAACTGTAATATACTGGGCAATGAGGCGTATGGTTATGACAATTACGGCGGAGGTATAATCATTGCCGGTAACTATCTTAATCATACATACATCAAAAATTGTATTGTCAGAGATAACATAGCTGACAGAGGAGACCAGATCGGTTTAATGGCCTGGAACTTGGGCGAAGTTACATTGTATGCATCTTACAACAATATCCAGGATAGCTTGGCCGGATTATATTATGCTTATCGCCCTTGTACAGTCTACTGGCAGGCAGGCAACATTGATGCTGAGCCCTGGTTTATCGAGGCAGGTTACTGGGATATGGATGGCTTCTGGGTCGAGGGCGACTACCATTTACTGCCGGATTCGCCGTGCATTGATGCCGGGGACCCGAATTATTCATACGACCCGAACGAGACGGATTTAGACGGCAGGCCGCGCGTAGTCGGCGGGCAAATCGATATGGGCGCTTACGAGTACAGTCCGGCGATACCAGCCGAGGTCAGGATTGTCCCCCGAACCATCAACCTTACAAGCAAGGGTAAATGGATTACCTCACTTTTCTGGCTACCCGAAGATTATGATGTCGCTGATATTGACCCAAACAGCGTTCTTCTTGAGGGCGAAGTTGAACCTGAGTGGTTCTCGGTCGATGAACAACAGCAAGTTGCGATAGTTAGATTCAGCCGGTCAGAGGTTCAGGGTATTCTCGCGCCAGGTGAAGTGGAACTGACTGTAAGCGGTGAACTTGCTGACGGGACCGTATTCGAGGGGACAGATGTAATTAGAGTGATAGATAAAGGCAAGAAAAAGAACCAGCCGCCCAATGTGACCATTACGAAGCCGCAGGATGGGGCCGAGTTCACTCGCGACCAAACGATTGAAATCGAGGCAAATGCGTGGGACATTGACGGTTCAATAGTTAAGGTGGAATTCTTTGCCGATGGGAGCAAAATCGGTGAGGATAATGATGGAACCGACGGCTGGAAAAACAACTGGTATGACCACCCGGTGGGTAGCTACAGCCTTACTGCGAAGGCGACGGACAACGATGGAGCGGCGACGACCTCACCGGCAGTTGGAATCACGGTGCTCGAAGCACCGCCGCCTGGTCAGGCAAGCAATCCGAATCCAGCAGATGGGGCGAGATGGGTCAGCCCATACGCTAATTTGAGCTGGACAGCCGGTTCTGGTGCCGTATCGCACGATGTGTACTTCGGCACGACCAGTCCAGGTGCGTTCCGGGGCAACCAGACTGCTACAACATTCGATCCGGGTACAATGTCCGCAAGCAGAACGTACTACTGGCGTATCGATGAGGTCAATCCCAGTGGGACAACCACCGGTACAGTCTGGAGCTTCATCACGACTGGTGGTGGACCAATAAAATAGTGCATCCCGTGCAAGAGCGAATCCCAATGGCGGCGTGTGGGGCGCGGCATGGGCATTTACCATTGACGATTTTCGATTTACGATTTTCGATTTAGATTCCTCGGCTGCGCTCGGGACTTGCGCTTCGCTCCAGTTTTCGATTGACGATTTACGATTGACGATTCAGTCCGTCAAACAGACGCCGGATCTTCGAGATTGAGGGTTGAGATTCTTCACTGCGGTCAAAATGAAATTGCTAACTGCCGGAAAAACTTGCAATTTTAGATTGTTTAATGTATTTTTATGGGCCGGATGAAAACGAAAGTTGTAAAACTCGATGCACATAAAGCTAATATAGCGAAAATCAAGGAAGCCGCGGCGCTGGTTGATGCCGGCGGACTGGTGGCATTTCCTACTGAAACGGTCTATGGAATTGCCTGCCGGGTCAAATCCGACTCATTAGCCAAGCTCGATAACCTCAAGGGCAGGAACCCTGATAAATACTACACATTACATATCAGCCAAAAAAACGATGCCAGAAAATACATGCCTACCGTTGGATTAAGGGCCCAAAAACTGATTAACAAGGCCTGGCCCGGCCCTTTGACCATAGTCTTCGAATTAGACGACCAGGATATCGACAAACAGCAAACCAGCCTTAATAATGAAGTTTTTGAGAGCTTATATAAAGATAATTCCATAGGCATTCGCTGCCCTGATAACCCCATAGCTTCAATATTATTGCGGCTAACGCACAATCCAGTGGTTGCGCCAAGCGCAAATATAGCAGGTCGGACACCAGCCGGGGACGCAGAGCAGGTCCTTGCTGAGTTCTCAGGTCAAATCGAGCTGCTGCTGGACGCAGGGCCCTGCAAATACAAAAAAAGCAGCACGGTTGTGAAAATAGGCAAGAAAGGGCTGGAAATTTTAAGGCCGGGCGTATATTCCCAGGCGGAGCTGGAAACAATGTCGGAGGTCAAATTTTTGTTTGTTTGTACGGGCAATACCTGCCGAAGCCCTATGGCTGATGGAATATTCCGCAAATATCTGGCAAAAAAATTGCAATGCGAGGTTGACCTTCTCGACAAAATGGGTTATAAGATATCTTCGGTCGGCATTATGGATACGGGTGGTTGGCCGGCAAGCGCAGAGGCGATAGCAGCTTGTGCAGCCAAGGGAATCGATATAAAAGCTCATAAGAGCAGAACATTGTCCCGGGAGCTCGTCGGAGAAAGTGATTTTATATTTGCGATGGGCCGAATGCACAGTGAACGAATCGCTGCTCTCAGCCGTGAGGCTGCGAACAAGTGTGTGCTGTTAGCAGAGAATGAAGAGATTGCTGACCCGATAGGCCAGCCACAGGGTTTTTTCAACAATTGTGCTGAACTGATAGAAGAGGCTGTGAAAAAAAGGATTGGTGAGCTTGTGATATGAAAATAGCAGTTGGAAGCGACCATCGCGGTTTCGAAGCCAAACAGCTAATCAAGGCGATAATTACTCAATTGGGGCACGAGTGCATCGATTTCGGTACAACCGACAGCAATCCGGTTGATTACCCTGACCCGGCCTATCAGGTAGCAATGGCGGTGTCGAAGAAGCAAGCCGACAGAGCTATTCTGGCCTGTGCGACCGGGCTGGGAATGAGCATAACGGCAAACAAAATAAAGGGCATCAGGGCTGCGTTGTGCCATGATGAGCTAACTGCTCAGATTTCACGCGACCACAATGATGCAAATGTGCTTTGTATATCAGGCGACCAAGTCGGAGAGGTATTACTGCGAAAAATAGTAGAAGTCTGGCTCAAGACCGAATTCGCTGGTGGGAGACATCAAAGAAGGGTAAACAAAATAGCAGCTATCGAAGAAGGTAAAGACCCAACAGAAGTTAAAAATGGATAGCGTTTGGTTTTTACCGCGGAGGCCGCTGAGTTCAAAGAATCGAACTACCAATTATCCGAATAATTCACCTGTGTTTGAAGATTGTTTAGCTGATTTTTCAGCCTGTAGTAATCACCGCAGTCAAGCCCCGTAAGACCAACGGCCAACTTACGGGGCGAGCGCAGCGAACAATGTGTTTTTCAATTTGTTTATCCCTCGGCTTGTTTTACAGTTTCTCAATGGCCGCCTGCACCCTCTGCATATGCTCTTGAAGCTCACGAATTATTTTGGCCTGCTCCCTGAACTGCCTGGTAAGCTCGTCGATTCTGTCTTGAGCGTTTTTTGCTTCGGTGACCGCCTCGTCCCGCGACCTGATGAGGTCATTGACCTGCTCCTGCAGCGTATCGCGAGCCTGCGTAACGTTGGCCAGTTCCAGCTGAGTTTGCTCTAAAGCGGCCTGAACCCTGGCCAACTCCGTTCCTTCCCGTGCCTCACCTTCACAACCGGTCAGAGCAAGCGACCAGCCCAGCATAATCAAAGACGTAAGAATGAGTTTGCGTTTCATCATTTCGGTACTCCTTTCCCTTTTGGCCGAAGTAAGCCAAAATTTCCTAAATGAGCTCTGCCCGGCTACTCCGCCGGGCCGCATAACCATCAACCGGAATTTAGCAGATAATACGCTTCAAAGTCTCATAGCCACAATCTGGCACTAACAGGATAACCCGAGCCGGCGAAGTGGTCAATATGTTATTTTTCAAATCTCCACATATCTATGGTCATATCCTCGGCGGCCACCCATTCAACGTGCCAGTCGAGATATAGACAATTAGAGCCGTTCTTATGCCGGATCCGTGCGATGCGTCGGCCCTGGTATCTGTCTTGACTGTCAGAGGAGGGCAGATGCCCCGGATTCCAGACATCGCATAGATTCCATCCGTCGTCGTTCGCTTTTCTGATTATTGGCCGCCATGGGCCATACTCGTTGTCGGCAAGGTAAATGGTAAATGCGTGGCGACGACAGGCAGTTAACTTGGTCGGTTCTCGTATCTCGCGTCCGACCGTGTCGTTTTTATTATCAAAGGTCCAGCCGTTGACGACATAGCAAACGGTCTGTTGTTTGTCAGGGTAGCTGGGACAACGATATATCTTTACGGTACGGTAATCCCTGTCGATTGGCTTCTGGGCCAAATAGGGCATAAAAAGCTGGTACCATGCCTTTTCCGTACTGCCGTCGGCGCCGCGCGGGACGTATAAATCCGAAGCTTCGGCATATAAGTTGGCGCCCAGGCCGATTTGCCGCATATTGCTTGTGCAAATGGCGGACTTGGCCTGCTCTCGTGCCCTTTGCAGAGCCGGCATCAATATCCCCATCAGTAGCGCTATGATGGCAATCACAACCAAAAGCTCTACTAACGTAAACCCCGTTAGAAATCCTTCACTTACTCGAACAGGAATCTTTCGATTACAAATCTTTATTTCTAACGGGGTAAACCCTCTTCGTTCGTACATAATCGTATCGCGGTGTTCTGCAGAAAGATTTACACAATCACAATTCACAGTTTTAAAGGAGGTATTTCAATCTTAAGATGATTCTGTAATTTGCTTCTCAAACGTTTTGCTACTTCGGGAAATTCCTTAATAACATTTTTGGTCTGCTTCGGGTCGTTTTTTAAGTTGTAAAGGCAAGGCCCCTTCCCCCGGTCTTTGCCCCTGATATTCTGGAAATAGTGCCAATCCAAATTGTGTATTGCTCCAAACCTGTTAAAAACGGTGTAAACATTATCGTGTATCGACGGAACCTGGCCCGTTACCAGCTTCCACATATTTTCGCCATCCATATTCTTGTAATCATCAATTCCGAGCAGTGGAAGGAACGTGGGCATAAAATCGACGGCACTGACGAGTCCCTTCACACGTTTTCCAGCAAACTTCTTATCAGGATGTTTTATAATCAACGGAATATGAGTAACACAGGCATTAAGAAGAGCGGGAGTTTTCTGTACACAGTCCTGCTCGCCGAGGTGGGTGCCATGGTCTGTCGAGAACACGATAATTGTATTATCCATCAAGCCCATCTCTTCAACCCTTTTCAAAAGGCGGCCAATACAGTAATCACTGAATGTTACCTCCGCTGCATAAAGGTCTTTGATAACGGGTAAATCGTCGGAACGTATGTCCTTGACCCTGACTCCATATCCAAATAAATATCTTTCATACGGGTATTTCCTGCGATAGATTTTCTGAAATTTCGGAGGAGCATCCCACGGCTCGTGAGGGTCGAACATATCAATCCAGAGCATAAACGGTTTACTATTGGCATTTTGCTGAAGCCAATTCATAGCTGCTCTGCAGGACTGTGCACAGAAGTAATCTTTCTCACCCGTTCTGTCCTGTGTATTCATCAAATACTGACGCATATTTCGGTCATAGCGGTTGTTCCATAAATGAGCGGGCATATGCTTTTTCGGGTCAAACTTTTCTTTTGGGCCACTTTTCCATCTATCAGTCTCCTGCCCACGAACCCACTGCCAGGAATCGAATCCCCGATGAAAATTATAGTTCGGCTTGAAATGATGATACGTGTCAACAATAAAACCGGTTGTAACACCATGTTTCTGTAAAATTTCGGCGAAAGTAACATCATCCTTGCCGAGGGGCTCCCACTTCGATTCAGGAAGGACGCTCTTTCCCGTGTGATATACCCTTCGGCAGGGAATGGTGGGCAGTCCTTCCGTAGTGGTGTCTGCGAACAATACGCTCTCTTTTGCAAACTTATCGAGATAAGGTGTTTTTATACGGGTACTGCCATAACAGCCAAGATGGTCTGCCCGCCAGGTATCAGCGATAATTACAATCATATTAAGCCCGTTGGGTTTTGAGGTCTTAGGAATCCCGGGAGTCTGCTTTGCGGCGGTTTTTAAATCTCCCGTCCAGATGGGCATTTTTGATTCCTTCTCTTTCGGCTTCTTTGCACCGCCGGTGAGCAAACCCGCCGCGCCCATTCCGGCTACTGTTCCAATAAAACCCCTTCTCGTTAATAAGTTTTTATCCTTCTGTCGTGTGTGGGAAGATTTTTCTTTTGCCGTGGTTTCTTTTTTATCTGACATAACACTGTCCTTAAAAAAAAAGTTGTATCTATTCACCCTTTTCGAGGCCAAGAGCTGCGAAGATATTTACCCCGCCCCTCGGAGGGACGGAGCGGCGTTGTCAAACTTTTGCGGGGACGGGTTTTGGTTTTTTGGGGATGGCTTCCATCGCTGCCTTTACCCTCTCTCTGCCGGCCTGGGTTTTGCGGCGAAGCTTCTCCGCGGGACTGGTGCCTATTGAACGCAATTTTCTGTATCTGTTCTCAAGCAGATTGTCGATTTTTGTGCGTTTCAGGTCTCGCAGTGTTTTGACAACATATCTCTCGACATTATAAACGGTGTCGTGAACATTGCGATGTGCGCCACCGAGCGGCTCGGGAATAACTGCGTCAACCAGCTCCAGCTTATATAAATCCTTGCTTGTCAATTTAAGCGCCTCGGCGGCGTGGGCGGCCTGTGAGCCGTCGCGCCAGAGAATTGCGGCACAGCCCTCAGGCGATATCACCGAATAATATGCGAACTCAAGCATTGCCAGCCGGTCACCTACGCCTATACCGAGGGCGCCGCCTGAGCCGCCCTCACCAATACATATACAAACTATCGGCACCCTTAGACGTGACATCTCCAGCAGATTGGCGGCTATTGCCCGGGCCTGGCCCCGCTCTTCCGCCCCAATGCCCGGATAGGCGCCCGGCGTGTCAATGAGTGTAACGACAGGAATGCCATACTTTTCAGCAAATTTCATTTTGATTAATGCCTTGCGATAGCCTTCAGGATTGGCGCATCCAAAATTACAGACAACCTTTTCCTTTGTGTTTTTACCCTTGTTTTGACCGACAACCAATACTTTTTCTCTGCCGATCTGCCCAAATCCCGTTATGATTGCGCGGTCGTCGCCGAAGCATCTGTCGCCGTGCAGCTCGCGAAAATCTTTTACCATCAAGTTAAGATAATCATTGAGCAAAGGCCTTTTCGGATGACGTGCCACCTGAACGGTTTGCCAGGCGGTGAGATTTGAATAGATTCGTTTTAGCTCAGTAACCTGCTCTCTTTGTAAGCGGCGAATCTCAGCAGAATAGTCAATGCCTTTGATTGAACTGAGCCTGCGCAGCTCGTTCATCTGGCGGTCGAGGTCGGCTACTTTTTCTTCAAAATCGAGATGGTCGCCGTCTCTGAATTTATTGTAATCATCCGGCATTTTATACCCACGACGAAAATGCTCACAAAAAAACCCTGCCCACAAACGGCGGGCGGGACGTCCCTTTCCTTTGCCATATCCGTTGGCCCGTTTATCTTTAAATCGACATATTAACATTTTAGCAGCATAAATCAAAGAAAAAAATTGACATCTGCGACAGCTTACTATACTTTTTAGCAGAATTCATTTTGTGGTGTATTTCCATAAGGTCTTTATTTTGAAAGAGTTAAGACAAATAACCGTAATAGGGCTTGGTCTTTTAGGCGGCTCGATAACTTTAACGGTTTTGCGCTCGCTTTCCGGCGTAAAAATAGTAGGCCACACCCACCGCCCTGCTACTCGCCGAAAAGCTCGACAATTGGGGGTGGCAACCGAAATCGTCGATGACATAATCCAGAGTGTATCTGAGGCAGATCTTGTCATTCTGGCCACGCCTATATCTACATTTGAGAAAATCTTTAGCCAAATTGGCGATGCGCTGCCGAGAGGCTGTATCATTACTGATGTCGGCTCGACAAAAGTTCTGCCTCACCGCTGGGCGGCCAGGAAGCTGCCGAAGACCGTTCACTACGTCGGCTCTCATCCAATCGCCGGCTCGGAACAAAGGGGCGTGGAATTTGCCAGAGATGATTTGTTTGACCGAGCCACCTGCATTTTGACAACGACGAAAAAGACCAACCGCCGGGCGGTGCAAACACTTAAGAGATTCTGGTCGGCGCTCGGCTGCTCTGTGAAGTTAATGACACCGGCCGAGCACGATAGAATCTTTGCAAATATAAGCCATCTGCCGCATATAGCAGCGGCGGCATTGATAAATTCCAGTAAGAGCGAAGAACTGAAATTTGCCGGCAAGGGCTTTATAGATACATCGAGAATAGCATCGGGACCAGCTAACATCTGGGCTGACGTACTGTCGACAAACACTGCCAATACCACCAGAGGAATCGATAAAATCATCGCCGAACTATTGAAGCTAAAAAAAGCAATCAGAAGCCAGAACAAAAAAGAAATCGAAAATCTGCTGGAGGCGGCAAGAAATAAGCGCGCTGCAATGATAAACTACAAAATAAAAAAGAAGGAATTAATATAGTGAACTAAAGTGCCTAAAATGAACTAAAGTGAACTAAAGTTAAAAGGCAGAAGGCAGGGACAAAGCTACAAGGAGGTGTACTATGACGCTTGGTGAATTAGCATTTGCGTGCTATGTATTCGACAAAATCGACAGTGGAGCTTATAGTAAATTTCTGAAACAGACTAACCACTCACCCGACCTTAGTGATAGGGAACATTGTCTTGCCCTGCTCAAATGGTTAAACGATTGGGGCTGTCGTATTGCAAAGGCATCTCACGAGAGGCTATCTAAAAGCATAAAATCCTGGTATGACAGTAATGAGCTTTTTGACAAGGACCAAAATTTGCAGGGTTTAAGCGAGGAGGACCTAACTTCCGTTGAGGCCGCTTACAATGCTCTTGTCAAAATAAGAAGTTTTGGTCCCACATCTGCTGCCAAAATTCTTTTCGCCTCAAGACCAAAAGCTCTTGTTGCGTGGGATGACACGATTCAAGAAGCGTACGTAGGGCCAAATGGATCGTATGTAGAATTTCTCAAAAAAGTAAAATCGGTGATTGGTACCCTCGAATGTGAGTGCAAAAAGTATGGTTTTGAGTTGGAAGAGTTGCCCGAAAAATTAGAAAAGCCGAACTCGACTATACCAAAACTCATTGATGAATACAATTGGGTAACGATAACTAAGGGATGTGAGGTAGACAAACAGACTTTGCAACGCTGGGCTGACTGGAGCAATTAGGTGCATAAATGAGACTGAAAGTTGATAAAGAAAGTGACACTCTTTATCTGCGTCTGGATGAAAGTAAAGTGGTTGATTCAGAAGAAGTGCGTCCCGGTGTAATCCTTGATTTTGATAGCGAAGGCCGTGTTGTCGGGGTTGAGTTTCTTGAAATTAGCTCACGTGCCACCTGGGAAGAGCTCTCATCACTACAATTTCAAACAGTGTAAAATCTCCTGTGTAGTAATGCGGGGTAACTTACCGGATAAGGCAGGAAGGGAGTATTACCGTGAAGCAATGGCGTTTCGAGGTTTTTAATCGGTCGGGCTTTACCGACGTGCACGGTAACAGCGTATTGGAAGATATCAAGGAGCTGGGCATTAGTTCGGTCGAAGCGGTCCAGTCAGCTAAAGTTTTTCTGATTGAGGCCGATTTCGATGAGGGTTTTGCCGAGCGTGTAGGCAAAGAGCTTCTGACCGACCCGGTCTGCGAAGAGTATTATATAGGCAGAAGCGGCCCGCCGGCCGGCCTGGCAAAGGCAACACTAATCGAGGTGCATCTGAAAAGCGGTGTTACCGACCCCGTAGCGGAATCGGTAATGGCAGCGATAGCTGATATGGCTGTAACAGCCAACAATGTTCGAACCGCACGAAAATATGTTCTGCTGGGTGATATTACTCAGAGCCAGACCGATACAATCGCAAAGAAAATCTTAGCAAACGACTGCATCGAAGATGTAATAATCGGCAACGAAGCCGAGCCGCCAAGCCCGCATCTAAAACCATACGAATTGCAGATAGTCCACTGGCCCATACGCGAGCTTGACGATGATGGATTAGTTACGCTGAGTAAAGAAAAGGACCTGTTTTTGAATCTGGTCGAGATGCAGACAATTCAAAAATATTTTAAGGAACTGGCTAAAGAGCCCACCGACGTTGAACTTGAAGCAATCGCGCAGACCTGGAGCGAGCACTGCGTCCATAAAACGCTCAAAAGCTCCGTGGATATGGAACTGTGGCACGGGCTTCCAGCCCGTGAAAGCACGGCCAGGATGGCCGTGCCACAACACATACATTTTGATAATCTGTTAAAAGACACTGTTTTCAAAGCCACCAAACAGCTCAATAAGGACTGGTGCATATCCGTCTTTGTCGATAACGCCGGCGTGGTGGAATTTGATGAGGATTCGGCGGTTTGTTTCAAGGTCGAAACTCATAATCGTCCCTCGGCTCTTGACCCTTACGGCGGCTCAGCCACGGGCATTGGCGGTGTAATCCGTGACCCGATGGGGACAGGCATGGGTGCAAGGCCCATCGCTAACACAGATATATTTTGCTTCGGCCCACCAGACAAAAAACTCGAAGATATCCCCAAAGGAGTTCTGCATCCCAGAAGAATTATGAAAGGTGTGGTGGCCGGCGTCCGGGACTACGGCAACAGGATGGGAATACCGACGGTCAACGGCGCAATTTATTTCGACGACAGATACTTAGCTAACCCGTTGGTCTATTGCGGCAACATCGGCCTGATGGACAAAGATAAATGCTTCGAGAATCCGCAAAGCGGGAACTTAGTAATGGTAGTCGGCGGCCGAACAGGCCGGGACGGGATACACGGAGCAACTTTTTCAAGCGGCGAAATAACACATGAGTATGAAACAATCTTTTCCCACGCCGTCCAAATCGGCAATCCGATAACGGAAAAGAAAATGTTAGACGTACTGCTTCAGGCGAACGACGCCGGGTTGTACGAGGCGATCGCCGATTGCGGAGCCGGCGGACTAAGCGGCGCGGTGGGTGAAATGGGAGAAAACCTCGGAGTAGAAGTTGATTTGGAAAAAGTGCCCTTAAAATATGCCGGGCTTAACTATAGCGAAGTCTGGATTAGTGAAGCCCAGGAAAGAATGGTCATAGCGGTCAAGCCGGAAAATTTAGAAGCGATAAAGAAGATTTTCGACGGTGAAAACGTCGAGTCAACGGTAATAGGCAAATTCACCAGTGATAAAAAGTTGATATTGC
>JAUWBI010000025.1 GCA_030601745.1 Phycisphaerae bacterium | reverse complement strand
GGATACAGCTTCTTCCTTGCTCAATGTCTCCATTGCGGACATATCCGGCCCCGCAAGAAAGCTCTTATCGAGTCCCCTCATGATATTGGCTAACTGGCCACCATTGGGCGACATGCTGACCCCGTAACAGTAGCGCTTTTCTTGGTTCAATGTAACGTGGCGACAGATGCAAGCCACACGGACGATAGAGCTGACAAACCCGAATATCTTTTCAATCTCCTCGATTGGCACTACTTGCCCAAAGTGGGTCTTCTTCTGCCGGGCGGTGATAATGCGGCCAATCATACTCCTTATAAACTTAGGAGTCTTCTCAAGGCGGTTGAGATGCTCTATACTTCTTGTGAGTCGGTCAGGATTTGAGAAAAATTCTTCAATCATCCTACGCCGACGGATGTCACTCAACAGCTCGTCAGAATAGTTCCTTGCTTGCAAATACCACTTCTTCCCTTCGCCATGTTTTAGACAAAACTCACACATCTTGTAGCCTTTTATTCCGTCAAATTAACGCAAAGAGCCTTGCCTCAGCACCCTCTAAAGTCCGATCTCCACAGTTTGTGTGCCACATAACAGGTCTCTGCTTATGTAATTGCTGTCATACCAAGTCGCAAGCTTCAGGCGGCATCCAGTGGGCATCTTTACCGTCCCATTTTACATTACAGCCAATTGGGTTAGTTATCGGATTAGTTATCTCTTTGCCTGTAAGCAATTCCTCAAGGGCATTCTCCAAATCATTTACAGTTATTTTGCTGCTCTCACGGGGATTGTCAACGCCCCGGCCGGTATAAACGAGTTTTCTGGCTTCGTTGAAGACAAAAAAGTGTGGCGTTTTCAGTGCACCATAAGCCCAAGCTATATCCTGGGTCTCATCGTAAAGATACAGCCAGGGAAAATCATATTGTTTCATGCGTTTGGCCATATTTTCAAATGAATCTTCCTCGTATGTATTCGGGCTGTTTGAGTTGATACCAATAAACTTAACACCTTTAGACTCAAAGTTCTCTACGGTCTGACGGGTCACCTCATCTGATCCGATCACAAAGGGGCAGTGATTACAGGTAAAAAAGATGACCAGAACTTTCACATCTGCGAAATCTTTGAGCGAATAAGTGTTGCCATCGGTAGCTCGAAGTGAAAAGACCGGAGCCTCTGAACCAAGCGATAGTGTAAAGGCCATGATCTGTCCTCCTAAAAAAGAAGTTTCCTTTATTTTTTACTACTCTTATTTTATTGGCCAGCCGCCGTGGGCGGAGGGAAAATCAAAGATTAAAATGTAAAATGCAAAATTACTGTGGTAGCGGAAGCCGGACACATTGGCTCCATGCTTTTTGAATTCTTCCCAAGTTGTGCCAGTGAAAAGGTCTAACCAGTGGGTTCTATTCATGTTTTTTCCCCATAGTTTTGTTATAGGCATATTCAGGGCAATATTAGCATCAAGAGTGGGAAAAGGCAATTAGATTTTTTATGAAGCTCTGTAAAAGTTGCAAGAGAAAAAAGCGGGGCCAGCAAGAACGCCCACACCCAAAGCTCCAAGCCAGCCCCGCACAAATATGAGGACTTTCAATAATATGCATAATTCAGATCTTGTCAAAAGAAATATTCTCCTTTTCGGGTTGCAAGCCGCATCTCGATGCGGTAGCGTTGTAATTTAAAATTTGAAATTTAAAATTTAAAATTATCAAGGAAAGGTTGATATTATGGACGTCTGGCCTGATAAAAGCGAAGCCCAGCAGATTTTAGAGGATTGGACCGCAAATAAGAACCTGAGAAAGCACGCCTATGCCGTTGAGGCCGCAATGAGGGCATACGCCATTAAACTCGGCCAGGACCCTGACAGGTGGGGCATTGTCGGCCTGCTTCACGATTTCGATTATGAAAAGTATCCCGACGTGGGCGACCATCCCTTCAAAGGGGTAGCATATCTGAAGGAACGAGGATTCTCTAACGATTTGACAGAGGCAATTCTGGCCCATGCGGAGCACACCGGAGCAAGTCGCGATACGCTTCTGAAGAAGTGCATTTTCGCCGTTGATGAGCTTACCGGTCTGATAGTTGCCGTGGCGCTTGTCCGACCATCGAAGAAGTTGGAAGATGTTAGTGTCCGCTCGGTTGTGAAAAAATGGAAGGAGAAATCCTTTGCCTCCGGGGCGGACAGAAAAATTATCGAGCAGGGGGCCGAGGAACTCGGCGTTGAACTGGCCGAGCACATAGAAACTGTTCTTAAAGCAATGCAGGTCATATCTGAGAAGTTAGAGCTTTAGCAAGACACAAGACTCAAGACTTTAGGTCTTTGGTCTTGAGTCTTGTGTCTGTAGTCCTACCCGGCTTTATTTAGGGTACTTTACAGAGCAGCCATAAGGCGGGAAATTTGATGTCGTTACTGCTTTACCGCCGGTCAGTTCCGCCAGGGCCTTATCAACATAGTTAATTACGCCTTCCTTCTTCCTGCCCAACGGCGAATTATCAATCGCGCCTTCGTAGAGGATATTGCCGCGGGGGCTTATGATGTACATATGAGGCGTTGTTTTTGCGCCGTAGGCGTGGCCCACTTTGCCCGACCTGTCATCGAGTATCGGAAACGGCAGCTTATATTTCCGCGTAAACTCTTTGTTGGCCCCCGGCGTTATATGGCTTGTACTGTTTACCACAAGCCAGACGACATTCCTGCTCTTGTATTTGCTCGCAAGCCCAACCATCGTATCCGTCGTTCCGTAATGGTATATGGAATACGGACACTCAAAGTTGAACCACTCCAGCACCACAATTTTGCCCCTGTAGTCGGAAAGACTTATCTCTTTGCCGTCAAAAGTATTTAGTGTAAACTCCGGCGCTTTCTTGCCGGCTTCCGGCTCTACAACTGTTGGTCTCCTGGGCGTCGTTTCGGGTCTTTGACGCCTTGCCCGCCCAGCCCCTCCGAGGAGCGGGGCCCGCCGACCGGCTATTAGCCTTTCGAGGCGCTGGGCCGTTTCCGTGGCTTTCTCCTTCACCGCCAGTTCGCGAATCTGCTTCAGCTCGCCGGTGTTTATTAAGATGAATTCTTCACCTTCTGCTGTTGGCTGCCTTTGACCTTGTAGTCTCGCAATTTGTGCTATAATCGCTTTAATTGCTTTCTGTCGTTCTTCACGAGCTTTTGCAAACCTTTCTCTTAATTTGGTTCTTTCTTCGTCAGAGAGCTCTCGCCATTGTCTCCAGGCTTGAGGCCCTGTGGCTTCTGCGCCTGCTTTCAATTTCGCAATTTGCTCTTCAATCGCTTCAATCGGTTTTATTTGTCCTTCGCGCCATCTTTCGCGCATCCGGGCTCTGAACTTTTCCCTTTCCTCCTCAGACATATTCTGCCATCTTTCTCTCATCCCGGCTCTCTCTTCGGGAGAGCGGCTGCGAGACCCCTCCCTGCCTTCGCGCTGGGCAAATGCGGCCCAGGACGCTGCCAGAACCACCAGAGCGATGACGGTTAAAATTAGGTACCTCTTCATAATACTGTCCTCCAAAATAAGTTAAAAAGTTACAGTTGAACTGAAATTGACACCCTGACCGCTTGAACACATACTTACTAACATCTACCAGGTAAGGACGCAAACCAAAAAACCGGAGAGAGTTTTCTTGGCCGGCCAACGCTGAAAAGCGGGGCAAACTTGCCCTGCGCTTCTATACATTGAGCCTCCCCGGTGCACAAGCGAACCTGCTCCGATAGGTACCGGAGCAGGCCGCCTAACATAACTTCACTTTCGCTGCTACAATCTACCCTGCCGTCAAAGCTGTTTAGTGTAAACTCTGGTGCTTCCCTGCCCCGGTCTTTAACGTTCCCTTTCCTCTCTGGCTGGACGCCGCGGACGGTCTGTAGTCCCTGGCGTGGTTGCCCTCGGTCCCGCCGGTCTGCCTCTAAATCCCATCCGGCCTCTACCAAGTCTTTCGAGACGCTGGGCCGTTTCCTTGGCTTTCTCTTTCACCGCCAGTTTTTGAATCTCCTTCAGCTCGCCGGTGTTTATTAAGATGAATTCTTCACCTTCTGCTGTTGGCCGCCTTTGACCTTGTAGTCCCGCAATTTGTGCTATAATCGCTTTAATCGCTTTCTGTCGTTCTTCGCGGGCCTTCGTAAACCTTTCTCTTAATTTGGCTCTTTCTTCATCAGAGAGGTCTTGCCCTCGTCTCCGGGCTTCAGGTCCTGTGGCTTCTATGCCTGCTTTCAGTTTTGCAAGTTGCGCTTCAATCGCTTTGATGGCTTTGAGCTGGTCTTCACGCCCTAACCCTCGACGTCCCGAGCCGAATCTTTCACGCATTTGGGCCCTGAACTTTTCCCTTTCCTCCTCGGACATATTTTGCCATCTTTCTCTCATGCTGGTTCTTTCTTCGGCAGAGAGAGCACCGGCCCTCCCCCTGGCTTCACGGCCTTCGGCGGGACGTCTGCCTTCTCTGCCCTCGCGCTGCCCAAATGCAGACCACGCCAGCGCCAGAACGACCAGAACGGCCCCAATTAAAATTAGGTACCTCTTCATAATACTGTCCTCCAAAATAAGTTAATAAAGTTACAATTCGACTAATCCGGCAAAAGTGCCGGATTCCGAGCCCCTGCCGTTTTGCTTCGCAAAAGCGAAGCAGCGGGGGTGAGCGTTTGATTACACGACTACTGACAACTATTAGATAAGGACGCAAATACACAGCTTTTTATTGCAGCAATCTCAAATAAGTTTGACAATCACCGCAGAGTCCTCCAACGCGCTTTATTGCGTTTCCGGCTCCTCCTCATTAGTTCCTAAAGTGGCCTGTAATTGTTCTAAGACGCTTTCCAGCTTTTCTTTTGATTTTTCGAGTTCCTCTATTGTTTCAGGAAGCATATTCCCGGGTTCATCTATTACGTAGGGTGTAATAAATATAATCATCTCACTGTTGGCTTGTATAGTTTCGGTATGGCGGAAGAGGCTGCCGACCAGAGGCACATCACCTATCAGCGGAAGCTTTCGTTCAATTGTGCTCTCTTCCTGGAAAAGAATGCCGCCGAGCATAACTGTCTGGCCGTCCTGCACTATCATATTGGTTGTCGTGTCCATCTCGGTTCTTACCCTTTGGTCATTTATTTTCTCCGGGGTAAGCTGTGATAGAATCACATTTATAATCATATCCACGTTCTTTTCGGGAGTGATACTGGGCCTGGCACGCAGCGTCATACCTACTTTCTCGTATTCATATTGAGCGGTGGCTCTGCCGCCTACCTCTGAAATTGACAACTCCGTCTGGAATGCAACTCTCTGACCCTTGAAGAACTCCGCTTCTTCATTGTCTTTCGTCCAGAGTGTCTGCTGGTTGAGAATCTTTGCGTCAAGTTCCTTGACTAAGAAGTTAACCAAGGCCTCAACATGTACTTCTGCATTAAGTGTTACCGAGCCGAAGGTTTCGCTAAGGCCGAGGTCACCGAGGGCACGGATTGCGTTTTCGTTGTCCAAAGTACCCCACTTGGATTTGTCCGATGTGAGCTGCAGGCCCAGAGAAGTCATAGTGCTGTGGTCAACTTGTACAATTATTGCCTTTATCATCACCTGCTTGCCGGGTTTGTCGAGCTCTCTAATCAATTCTTCTATACGTTCCAAAAACTCCGGAGGAGAAAGAACGAGGATGGACTTGGTGTGAGGGTCGGGAACAAAACGAATCCTGCCTATGACGTTGCTTATCGGCATCTCATCTATGCTGGGGCGTCCCGTGGTCCACCAGGGCTTATATTCGTCTGCGGAGGTGGTCTCTCTGTCGGAGCTGCTGCCACCGCCGCCGTCTTCTGCTTCCATTGAGTATTCGCTGAGCCCCTGTGCACTACGCCGAAACGTGGCGACGGTCCCCGGCTCGTTGAACATTGCATTGAGGCGCTCACTGAGGTCTTCCGGGTCTGCGTACTTGAGCGTTATGACTTTTGGTATTTCGGCCATTTCCTGTTTGTCAAGCTCGCGTACCAATTCCTCAATAACCTTGTATGCCTCGGGCATTTTGCTTATTACGATTATCTTTTTGGTGTCCGGCACAGGTTCAAATGTCAACTGGCCATAGAGCGGCCCGACAATTTTTGCCTTTTCCTCTCTCCCCCTGCCAAAGAATATATCGTAAATCGACAGGCCTCTGCCACCTTCTTCGCTAAAAAGTCTCGTCAGCAGGTTAGCCAGTTGCACAGGGTCGGAATTACGCAATGTAATTATTAACGGTTTGACCTTCTCTACATCGAGTGGAACGTCCCATTCTTCTATCTGTTTTTCAATTTTTCTCATATTCAGCGGCGAAGCAATCACCGTTACTTGCTGCATCGTCGGAAATGCTATCACTTTTACTATCTCGGAGGGACTGCGCTGTGTGCGCCCGTATCTATAGTAGTAGTAATCATACCTTCCGGTTGCGTCCGTTTCACCGTATAGACTATCTATGTTTTCCTTAATCTGCTCAGGGTCGGCGTGCTTCAATTTGAAAACTTTTGTTTCAAGCTCGCCCGGAGGAATATCTATCTCCTGGATAAGTTTCTTGACCATCTCGCGCCTATCTTTTCTGCCGAAGACCATAATCTGTCTTGCCTGGGTCAACGGCTGAACAAGAACGCTCGCCTTCAATTCTTGCCCCGGCATCTGCTGCAGCGCATCGTTCAGGCGGCTCGCCACTTCGCTGACATCGGCATAGGTGATTGGAATTGTTTCGTAGTCTTTTTTGATTGGTTCTTCTCTGTCAAGCTTGGTAATCCACTCGTCAATTAGCTTCATATCTTCGGGCGATGCCCTTGCAATAATCCATCTGCGATTCTGCTCCGGGATAAGAATGACCGGCATCTGGCTGGGCCCAATCACAACCGACGTTGCCGCGCCGGACGTTCCGCTTCGAGATGAGCTGCTGCCCGGAGGACCAGGCCTTGACGAAGAAGGCCTGCCACCTCGGCTTGGCCCCCTACTCCTGCTGCCGGCCTCACCACCCAACAGTATCCTTAACAACTGAACAATTTCTGCAGGGTCACCATATTGAATTTCGAAAACCCTCTGTATGGTCTGCCCAGCTTCGGGCACATCAAACACCGCGATAATCCGCTCAAGGCGCATCAGATTCTCGACCGTATCAATCACCAAAAGCTGACCGGTGGTTTCATCAGCGCTGACATAGCCGTGCTCGCCAATCAAGGGCTGAACAACCTGACCCATCTGAGAAGGGCTGTAATTTTCAAGCTTAAAGAACGTCTGAACCACCTGCTTTTTATTTTCAATCATGGCAAGAGCCTGGCCAGCCGATACCGTGGGAACCGGGCCAGTTTTTACATCTTTAATAGGCTTTAGCTCAATCACGTTGTCGGTGTGTTCGGCAACAATGTCTTTTGCACGCAAGGCAGTGTAAATCATCGAAAGGGCCTGACGTCTCGGCAGCTTCTTCGCTGAGTATATGGTTATTTTCACTTTCATTGCATCATCGGCCGGAATAATCACCTTGCCGGTCCACTCTGCGAGTTTCTTAATAATGTCCTTCATTGCAACGTCTTTAAGATTTAAAGCTTCCAGGATATTGTTCGGGTCAATCGGTTCACTTGGCTCGTTCGGCTCACCCGGAGCATTCGGGTCACCCGGAGCATTCGGGTCACTCGGAGCATTCGGGTCGTTTGCATCTATTACTCGCAGTCTGCCGCCAGGTCTCCGTTCACCGCCGGGTCTCCGTTCGCCACCAAATCTTTCACGCATTTGGGCTCTCATCTGTTCCCTCTCTTCCTCAGATGCATTCTCCCATCTTTCCCTCATACTGGCTCTTTCTTCAGCAGACATACGGGGCCTGCCCCTCCTGCCTTCCCGTCCGGGCATTGGCCCTCTCTCGGGCCGTTCTCTTTCAACGTCATTTGCGTCACCCGCTTTTTCGGCTTCGGCGGCTTTCTCAGGCTCATTTGCGTCACCTGGTTTTTGGACCTCGTCGGGTTTGTTGGGCTCAGTGCCTGCCTTGGTTTCGTTAGTCCCTCTTGCCAGCTTGGCCCATGAGATATAAGAACCGGCCCCACCAATAACAAGGACCACCACAACAATTGTTACCGACATTATTAATCTTGACCGTTTCATTTTATTTGCCTCGCTTTAATCATTTCCTTGCCGTCCGGCGTTAAGTTTTTCACGCAGTTCGGCCATAAATTTTTCTCTTTCTTCCTCAGTCATATTCTCCCCCCTCTGTTTTATTTCACGCATTTTAGCTCTAAACTCTTCCTTTTCCTCCTCGGACATATTCTCCCATCTTTGCTGTATATTCTCCCTTTGGTCTTTTAATCTGTCTCTTTCTTCCGGAGATAGATTGCGAAGCCTCTCCTCGTCTCTATCGCCAAGCGTTGGTCTTCTCTCGGTCCGAGTTTGGGCCATCCTGGCACGTTCTCTTTCAAGCTCATTTGCGTCACCCGGCTTCTGGCTGGTTTTCTCGGACTCAGCAGGCCCGCTTTTCTTGCTGCAAGAAATGAGCCCCAAAGCAGTGAGAAGCACCACAACAGCAACTATTACTGGTATTACTGTTTTTGACTGTTTCAT
Source organism: Phycisphaerae bacterium (assembly GCA_030601745.1). Lineage (GTDB taxonomy): Bacteria > Planctomycetota > Phycisphaerae > Sedimentisphaerales > Anaerobacaceae > JAUVYQ01. The sequence continues at coordinate 31,815 of JAUWBI010000025.1, read as the reverse complement.
TTTATTTACCTCACTTCAATTCGTATCTCGTATCTCGTGAAGCGTATCTCGTATTTTGCTTCACGCTTCACACTTCACGATTCACGCTTCACGCTTTTCAAATTCAATCGTTTTATCACCGTCTGCCACCTCGTCCCCCTTCGCCGCCTGGGCCTCGTCTGCCGCCAAATCTTTCACGCATTCGTTCTCTAAACGCATTTCTTTCTTCCTCGGACATACCCTGCCATCTTTCCCTCATCCCCCTAAATCCCTCCTCTCCGAAGCGGCCCGGCCCTTGCCTTCTATCGGGCCCAACTACAACCATCGCGGCGCCTGCTCTCGGCCCTCCCTCTCTCTTGCTTGCCATCTCTGGTTTTGCACCTGGACCCGAAGAACCCACCGCCTGCATCGGCGCAAAGACTTTTTCCCTGCCGTCCCATTCAATCCTGACTTGTGCGGGTTCGATTGCCACAACTCTCGCATCTCCCACCTTGTCACCTACTTTATACCATTTGCCGTTTATTAGCGCTTCACTGCCCAATATACCCAATACCTGGCTTACAGGGTGCTTCTTCGATGTAGGCGGTGCAAACAAATTTTTCTTCTTCAATTCATCAGCAATTGCCTTGGATTTGGCAAAATACTTCTCCATATCGTTGGCATCCGGCTTAGTTTGCGCAAAGGCCTTTTCCACGAGGGTCTTTGCGCTTGCTGAAGCCACAAAAAAACCTGCCACCTTAACTAAAATCAGAACGCCTAAAACCACTGAAAACCAGAGCAGCACAATGGAGACCGATTCTTTCTTTTCCTTTAGATAATTATTAAGTTTCATAAACTCCCTTTCTCATCTCACAAATGTTAATGCCGTTAAACCCAACTTTATCTCTACATTTACTCAATGCCAATCGAATCAGGCATTTGTTCCATCGCATCAATAGCCTGTTGTTTTTGCTCGTCAGGTATCTCGCTCCACTCTTCTTTCATCTTCTCCTTTTCTTCATCCGATGCCTTATTCCAGTGCTGCAAAAGCATTTTTCTTACTTTTGGAGATAATTCCACTCCCATCCAGGCGAGCGGGTCCTCCTCTGCGGGTGCGGCGGCGACTCTCTCTTCCACGGGTTTCTCCGTTGGCGCCGCTACCTTTTTCTGCTCCGTCTTTTCTTTCACAACGGCTTTTTCAACAACCTTCTTTGGCTCAGGAGCACTCGCCGCACTGATTGGGGCGAAGACTTTTTCCTTGCCCTCCCATTCGATTTTGATCTGTGTGGGTTCGATTGCCACAATTTTCGCATCTCCCACCTTGTCGCCGACTTTGTACCATTTGCCGTTTATCAGCACCTCATCGCCCAGTATACCTGATACCTGGCTAACAGGGTGCTTCTTCGGCGTAGGCGGTGCAAACAAATTTTTCTTCTTCAATTCATCAGCAATTGCTTTGGATTTGGCCAAATACTCTTCCACATCGTTAGCATCCGGCTTAGTTTGCGCAACAGCCCTTTTGACGACGTTCTCCGCCCAGGCCGAGGCCACAAAAAAGCCCCTAACTTTAACCAAAATCATAATGCCCAGAAACACTGAAACTCCAAGCAGCACTATGACGACGAACTTGTCTTTTAGATAATTATGTTGCATACATTACCCAACTGGTATCTCACTCACTTAACAAAGGTTGACACCGTTAAATTCAGTTCGACTTCCTGCCGTTTCTTTGGGTCGCATTGTATCCGCATCTCCTCGATGCCGACCAGGTAAGGATTCTCATTCAGTCTGGCAAGCAAATCAAGCACCTGCCCGAACTTGCACTTTGTGCTGCATTTCAAACGCAACAACCTATAGCCGGGCACCTGCGATTTTCCGGCAGTGAGAATCTGCAGGGGTTTGCTGCTTTTTATTCCCGCCTTTTTTAATTGCTCGTCAAGCTTATCTCTAAACAGAAACTTTTGTTCTTCCTCGATTACCGGCATCTCAAATACCGGCACAATTGACATCAAGCCCGTCTGCTTGGTCTTGTCCACACTGATAGCTTCCAGTTGAGCTCTTACCTCAGCTCCTTCTTCTCTCACTTTTGCCCAGCGGTCACGCAACCACGTTGCAAATAAAAACACCAGAATGGCCACCACACAGACGGCACCAATCTTCAGCGCCCTTATATCTCTTTCGCTTAATTTATTCATCATTGTCCCACTAATCTTAAGATTTACGTCCGCGTTCTCTTCATGGTAAAACTCTTGTAATGAAAAATTATAGTAAACTTGAGCTTTTTGCCTTTGGTGTCTGGCGATGTATTTTGTATTATCACCCTTGTTATACCCTTTTTGTTCAGCAGAGCTGCTTGAAATTTGTATAGCTGGTCGGTGCCGGGTGCCTGCCCGCTTATGGTTACCGGCCGACCTTTCTTGAAATCAAAGCTGTCCAACATTATCCCCCCGCTGTCCTGTGTATTTATTTCATTTAAAAGTTGCAGCAGGTCGGGTCTCTCTCGTGCAACTGTTTTGATTAACTTTTGCCGCTGCATAAGCTGGTTCACATTTATCTCTGAAGCCGACGCTCTCAAACGCTTTTTGATTGCATCCCGACCGGCCACATCAACTGCATAAGACACAATAACCAGCCCGGCCAACATTACCGCTGCAATCGCACACGCTGCTTTTGTCGAATACAACCAATGCTTCTTTTTTCCCTCCCCGGCAGGGTTATATAAACGCTCAAAAATATTAAGCTCCTCCGCACGCGCTTCAAGTGCCATTAGCGCAAGGCCTATCGGCACACGATATTCGTAGATATCTTCGACGCCAAGTTCCATCTGCGCCCTTAATTTTTTAATCTCCGGCAAAGCTGCTGCCACATTCAATCCTGCCGACTCAAGACAAGAAACTATGCTCTCTATCACACCGCTGCCGTCCGACAGCACAAAAACCGGCAATTCCGCCGGCTCGGCATAACCGAACAATTCCATTACGCTCCGCATATCCTGGGCAAATCTTTCAGTAGTTTCCGTTTGTTCCGCTAACTCTTGTCCTCCTATGGAGTCCTCTTGGACTGCTGAAAAATCCTTCATCCCCGTATCCAAACTGACGGCGTTAATCAAGCTTCCCTGCTCAGCCAGGCAAACCTGCGTATTTCGCGACCCGATACTCACAACCACAGCGCTTCTCTCATTTCCAGAAAAGAACGTCCTCCACGCCTTTACTATGCCCTCATAGTCTAAAAGTATTTTTGTCGGCCTGAAACCACGCACATCCTCTACAAACCCTTGCAGATGTTCCCTCCTTGCCGCCGCTATGGTAACGGCCATTTGTCCATCCCGCCCCCTGCCGGCCCGCCAGGCCAGCTCCATCTGCTCAGCCGGCAATGGCAGCCGAGCTTCAGCCTGCAATCTAACCATTGCTGCAATTTCTTCCTCTTTGGCTGCAGGCACACCAATGCGGTAAAAAGCCACGCCTGCCGAGTCAAAGCCAACCACAACAATTTTGGCGTCATCGGTCTTTGCTTGTCCTGTGGGTTTGACGGACAAGCCGCACTCGGCTGCAAAAAGGCGCCGGTCCGTGCGGCCCACTTCACTGCTCTTTGTCCAGAGAACTTCAAAAGCCCCACCCCGCTTTTCAAGCTCCACAGCCTTAAGCTGACTTTCGTCCTGTGCTATCGCAATCGCGGACAGCCGTGTCCCCACACCAGCTACATTATTGCTCATCAGTTATTTGCTCCCTGATACCAGTAAAGTATTTTACAAGGCGTCGAACTCCTATCTACTATCGCCTCTGTCTGCAGCGTCGCTCCGCTAAGTCCGCTTCTGTCAGCAGTCGCAACACAGCGAACAGTAAAAACATCTGAACGGGTGGTTATATAACCCGCAACTTTCTTGAAAGTATCAATTTTCATTGTCCCTGCCTGCATCACCTCCGCAATGCTCTGCATCCCGTCTATCAAACCCGCTCTATAGATGATTATATTCCTGGCAAGCTCCTCAGCCGCCTCATCACCACCCAACAAAGCTGTCAAAACGTCTTCCGACGCCGTGTTGATATTTACTTTTCCCGGTATTTTCTGGCTGTTATCCACTGTTATTTTATCCGCTATCTGATAAAACGTTTGCAAGTCCAGGGGCTCAGCCTGATCCGAACCCTCTCTCGAACCCCTTGTAGGCTCCTTGGAACTGTTATTATTTATCAAATCGGCGATGCTGCCGTATCTTCTGTTATTCTGCCTATTTCGATTTTCCACAATCCATTTGGCATGAGACCTGTTTATATTCAAAGACCTCTCGAGTTGCCTCTCATTGGCCTGATTGATGTTAATCCTATTATTTCCGCTGGCGTCTTTGTTAGTGTCATACGAATAGCAGGTCAGGTGCGCAATCCATCCTTCGTCCAGTTCATCATCTTCGTCATCGGGGGGGGGACTTTTATCGCCGTCTCTCTCATTGTAGTCCAATTGACCATTGAAGTTTGTGTCTTCTCCATACAACAGCTTCGGCGTAACACCTCTGACCAGAAGCAGCTCGCGTATTGTCCTGAAAGGGCCGTTGCGAATCGTATATCTAAACGGCATATTCTCATAATACCCACCTTCGACACCCCCCGTCTGCGGGTTATCATCTTTATCCCGCCAGTCGATTATCGCTTCTGCAATTTCTTCGGTCATATACCACAATCCCAGAAGCTGCTCTTTTGTAGCGGTATTTACATTCAATTTACTCGCCTCGTCAACAACCATGACGTCAAACCAGCATTGCTCCAGCTTAATATTACTTAAATCTTCCTCATTATCACTCCACAAATCTGTCAGGCTGTCGCTTTCTCTGAAGTCCTCGTTCAGCACCCCAATAGCTGTTTCTATCCCTGCTCGGCAGGACCACTTGCACCGAAGCTGCTCGGTCCTCACAAGGCGGCAAACTTTCGTATCGAGTCGGCTGGTCTGCCCAGCAGTCGCAACAATTATCATAAGCACCGCTACTACCCACAGCACCGCTACGAGAACAAGTCCCTTTTTGTCACCCTCGGTACCCGTTCTCGCAGCTAAAATTTCGCTTCCCAGTTTTTTTACTTTCTTTCTCACCTTCTCATCTCGCTCTCAGTGCCGGTTTCCTCTTGCCTACTACCCTCGGAGCGAATTTCCTCTTGCCTACTGCCCTCGGAAGCACCGGCCTCTCTCCACCCAGACCTGGGGAAATTCACAATAAAAGATTCCACAGTCATATCTGTTCGCCCCGCCCCTCCGAGGGGTGGGGTTCGTCCCGGCTGCTTCGCTGCTATACTTACCTCCACCAGCTCAGGAACAGACTCCATCTCCTCCGGCCATTCACTCTGCCATTCCTCACCGTCAAAATATCTGACCGCAAAAACTTCAATATCCTCGGCAATTACAGTCAGGATTCCGCGTAGTTCATCTTCGTTGGGGTCGGGATTCGGCCACAATCGTCTGCACAGAACCGACTTCTCCTCGCCTTTTAGCAGGTAATATTCCACTTCATATACATCACCTTCCGGCTGGTCAATTCTGGCTTTCATCCTGCCGACACTGTACAATGTCAAACAACTAACGGTGCCCTCATCTGATTCGACAACTCTACCGATTAGTCTGGTATTTTTTATATTCGTGTCGCGATACAGATTCAAAAGGTCCCGGGTGATTATACTCGATGCAAACCTTACCTCAGCAGCAGTGTTAATATTATTGTCAACCATCTCAGCACTGGCTGAGATGGCCCTCAGCGTACCCACCGCCACCAACGCGACAAACACACCTATCGTCGAGGCCACTAACACTTCTACCAGTGTAAATCCTGTCTTTCTCAAATACATCTTCTTTTAATCACTCTGTTTCTGTATCAACAAACATACCTGTTCCGTTGAGCATTGTATCGACCGAAATACTGTAAGGGCGGTTATGCTCGACCCAACTGACGGTTATATTTACCAGATAGAGATTATCAATAGCCTGGTAATCAGTGACGACTTTCCAGTGATATCCCGGCTCAAACTCTTCAATCTCTCCCTCCATCTGCCCTGATTCGATAAACTCTTCGACACCGACATAATCAATCATGGTAAGCCGTCTGTCAGCCAGCGCCGCCGCCACCTCATATTGTCTGTTAAGCCTTGTCTCGCCCAGAGACCGTGTACTGATTGCTCCCACCGCCAAAACAGCTCCGCAAAGGATAACGCTCGCAGTGATTGTCTCAACCAGGGTAAACCCTCTTTTGTTTCTCTTTGCCCACATCATCGTTCTTTTTCCAAATCAATGGTACCGATTTTCACCTCTTCTTTTACTTTTTCAACGGTGCCGAAATACATCGTTGCCCTGCCGGTCGCAGCGCTAATACTTACCGTATAATGGTTCTTGCCGTCGCCGATTTGAATTACCGCCGAGTCCGCAGTACCACTCGGCGAAAAAACTATTTCTCCGGCCTCATCGGTCTCGGTTGCCGCTTCCCAACCAGCCGACGTGATTTGAATGCCCTCGAACTTAACATCACCGCCGAATTCCACCGGCTTGAAGTACAAATCCCGCACTATTACCTGCTGTGCTTCTCCCGTTTCTATATTTTGCTGCGTGGTAGCCAGCCAGAATCCATTATTGTTCGGGTCCAATGCTATTTCGTACGGCCGTTGCCGCTCAATCGCCATTATCCTTGCGTATTTAGCTGCAAGCACGAAGTCACGGGCCGCTTTTTCAACCAGCATCCTCTTATATGTCCCCACATAAATTCCGCCGCCAACGCTTGCGACAAGGGCAATAATAACTACCACCACCAGCATTTCTGCAATGGTAAAGCCGTATCGTTCCGTTTTGGCTTTCGCTTTTAAGTTTTGCGTTTTCATTTCACCCACTAAAAACTAAAGAGTAAAAACTGCTTTAGTCGTTGTATATATCTTCGTCGTCACCTTCACCACCCTCCATCCCGTCCGCTGCATAACTTATCAAATCGAAACTGCCCGGATTTACTACGCCTTCTTCAATATAGATATAAGGATTGTCCCACGGGTCGAGCAGTTCGCTTTGCTTCAGATAAGGCCCACTCCACTTTTCCTCAAGGTCGGCAGGCGCCTCAATCAGCTCGCTAAGTCCCTGTGATTCATCCGGATATCGTCCGCAATGAAGATAAAATATGCCAATCGCACCTTCGATATTTACCATCTTGGCCTTTGCTATGTCCCTTTTGGCCTTGCCCAGACCCGTAAACACCCTTTGAGAAATAACTGTGGCAATCAACGATATAATCAAAATCACGACAAGCAGTTCTACAAGGGTAAATGCCTTCTCTTTCCGCTTCATCCTCTTCATTCGGACACCTTTCCAAAAAAATAAAAACCTTAAAGCGAAAAACTATAATTCAAAACTTTCGAATGATAGTTTTACGCTTTGTCAAAACGCACCTGTGCCGACTCCCATCATAACTATCGGCAGCAGGGTCGCTGCTATTATAAAGCCTATCACCAGAGCCAGCAGCAATATCAAAATCGCCGGGAAAATCGCCATAAATCTGTTTATCACCGCGTCCGCCTCAGCATCGAAGGTATCAGCAGCATTGAGTAATAATTCATCGAGTCTTCCTGTCTGCTCACCTATCGAGGTAATTTGCACAAGCAGGGGCGGAAAATATCCCGACTCGTCCAGAGGACCAGCCAGCGACTCACCGCCCTTGACCTTTTCAGCTACAGCGTCAATTTCTCTGCCCAGCAATTCATTGCCCATCGTATCACGAACAACGCTAAGCGCCTCCAAAATGGTAACACCTCCTTTGGTCAGTGCTCCGAGCGTTCTTGCAAACCTGCCCACCGCTATTGTCCGCAGTACCGAGCCCAAAAGAGGTATTTTCAGCTTAAAAGCGTCCCATTTGATTCTGCCCTTCGATTTCGTCCATTTTATCAGGTAATACAGCCCCGCCACAATCAGAACGATAACAATCCAGCCGAAATACGTTGTAAACAAACCTCTCGTGAAGTCGCTTAGTCGCAGCAGCATCTTTGTCGGCAAGGGCAGTGCCGCAAAGCCGCCTCCTATCGTTCGTATTATCTTCGGCAGTATCGTCGTTAGTATAATAACCACCGATACAAGCCCAAGGCCCAAAACAAAAATCGGATACGCCGCGGCATTTTTCATATTTGTTTTTATCTTCTCATCCCTGCTTAATATCTCCGCCAACTGAGCCGTTGTCTCATCGAGCATTCCGCCTGTCTCTCCGACTCTTATCATCGAAAGATACAGCGGGCTGAAAGTATTCTCGTGCTTGGCCATAGCCTCCGAAAGCGACTGCCCGGAACTTACCGATTTCACAAGCTCAGCGAGCATTTCTTTCATTGCTGCCCTGTGCTGTTGTTCGCAAATAAGCTCAAGTCCGTTGAGCAGTGGAAGCCCCGCTTGCAAAGCCGTGCCCAACTGGGTAGTCATAGCCAGAATGTCTTTGCTGCTAATCCTTCGCGAGCCAAACCTTACAAATCTGGCCAGGTCCAGTGCTGCCTTCTCGCCCAGCCCCTCCGAGGGGCGGGGCTCGCCGCCGCTGACACTCGGCGCTTGAGCTTCTTCCATCAGCTCTGTTACGAACTGCTCCTTATCAACCAAATCGGCAACAGCACTTTTACGGTCGGCCGCCTCAATCGTCCCTGCGACGTGTCCGCCGGCCTGATTAACTGCCTTGTAAGAAAACCGGGCCACAATTTAGCCTCGCATAATTTGTATCTCGTGTCTCGCTTTACCCCGTTAGAGATTCCGGAGTCAGAGAGAAAACAAAAAGCGAAGAACTTTCTAACGGGGTTTACTCTTCTTCACCGATACTCTTTGAGACTCTCAAAACCTCCTCAGGACTCGTGATACCCTCTAACACCTTGGCAAAACCGTCGTGCTCCATACTTATATGGTCTGCCGGTGCCGCCTTTATAATCTGTTCGGTCGTCGGCCTTGCTGCTATCAGTTCCCGCAGCGTACCGGTTATTCTAAGCATCTCAAATATACCCGTCCTTCCGCTCATACCGGTTTGCAGACAATCATTACAACCGGCACCGTGATATAACGTCGTATCAGGTTTAATCGCTATCGAGCTATTCAAGTTTCTAATGAGGCTTTCGTCCGGCTTGTACAGTTCTTTGCACTTCAGACAAATCTTACGTATCAGCCTTTGAGCCAGCACCGCCTCTAACGAGCTCGCTAACAGGAATGGCTCAACACCCATATCAATCAATCTTGTAATCGCACCCGGTGCATCGTTCGTGTGAAGTGTTGAGAAAACAAGATGTCCGGTCAACGCCGCACGAATTGATATATTGGCGGTTTCTCGGTCTCGGATTTCGCCTACCATTATAATATCCGGGTCCTGACGGAGTATATGCCTCAGGCCCATAGCAAACGTAAGTCCCCTTTTCGGATTGACCGGCATCTGGTTAATACCTTCAAGCTGATATTCAACAGGGTCTTCTATCGTTATCATTTTCACAGCCGGCGAGTATATCTTTTTTAATGCTGCATAAAGTGTCGTTGTCTTGCCGCACCCGGTCGGCCCTGTAACAAGTACAATCCCATGGTTCTTATGAAGACATTGGTCGAAGCCTTCCAGACACTGGGCATTCATCCCCAATTCCTCAAGCCCTATCAATGATACCGACCTGTCTAAAAGTCTCAGCTCAACAGACTCGCCGTGTACCGTCGGAACGGTCGAGACACGAATATCAACCCTGCCGTTTTTGCCCGTAAATTCGATATGGCCGTCCTGCGGGACGAATCGTTCAGCGATATTCATATCCGCCATAATCTTAATTCGCGAAATAATCGCCGCCTGCAGTCGTTTCGATGATGGCGCCTTCTCCACAAGCATCCCGTCGATTCTGTACTTTATCTTTACCTGATGCTCAAATGGCTCGATGTGTATATCACTTGCACGTGCCTCAATCGCTTCCAGTATTATCAAATTCACAAGATTAACTAAAGACGGCTCTCTTGCCAGCTCATGTAGCTTGGCAGGTGAGTAATCTCCGTTATCTAACTCGGCCTCTCCCCGCTGTTCAACCGGAGCAAGATTGTCCAGCATCCTTGCCACATTGCTGCCGTAGAATTTCAGTATCGAATTCTCCATCTGTGCCGGCTCAGCATAATACCGCCGCACCGACCGACCCGTTACCAGGCGCAGGTCCTCGATAACCTGCGTCCGGAATGGGTCCGTCATCGCCACCGCTAACCGACCATCCTCATGCCGTATCGGTAAAATCTTGTATTTGCTGACCAGCTCCGCGGGCACAAGCGCAATGATTTCAGGGCTTATCGAAACATCGGTCAAATCTACCTTTTTTATCCCCACCTGGAGCGCAAGTGCTTCATTCAACTGGGCTTGCGTTATATAGTCAAGTCTCAGCAAAATCTGGCCTAACCGCTGATATTCGACCTCCTGTTCTGCAAGCGCAAATTCGAGGCTGGACTCGTCCAAATACGATTTTTCGCAAAGCAACTGACCTAATTTTTTCCTTCTTTGTGAGCTCATTCCGGCCACCCGCGTTCAGAATGCAACACGTCTCCAAAAACCTAATTATATATAAATGTAGAACTTACGTCAAGAAAAGAGTGTCTGCTCAACCTCAATGGACTTGCCGTAAGCAAAACCCTCAACATCAATAATGCAACAATGCCCGCTGAGAACAAAGTAAAACGTATGTAAAATAATCAGCCGGCTTTTTTATAAGACGTTTACACCATAATTCAGACGCTTGAGAATGCCTTTTTGTTACAAAAAAATGTTTTTTTATTGGCAAAAACTCGCAATAGCTGACAATTAGCGGTGCTTATTTCGCAAAAATGTTAAATTCTCGAAAAAATTTAAGGTTTCAGCCCCCAGGTGCACTTGCCCCCTTAGAAGTAACTCGCCCCCGGAACAGTCGGATACTCGGTTTCAAAAAGACCTGCCACAACATCCGCATTTCCAGGTGGTTACAAAAACATCTAAAAAATTAACGGAGAGGAAGGGATTCGAACCCTTGGTAGGGACAAGCCCTACACAGCCTTTCCAAGGCTGCTCCTTAAGCCGCTCGGACACCTCTCCAAATTAGTTTTGAGTTTTTAGCTCTAAGTTTTTGGTTCTGCATTTTCGTCTCGTCGTCGCTCGAAGAAGTTTTGTAGTTGCTCTTTGCATTCTTCGGCCAGTACGCCGGCCGTAACTTCCAATCTGTGATTTAATCTCTCGTCACCAACGATATTATACAAGCTCCCGCACGCCCCGCTTTTGTGGTCGCTGCACCCGTAACACAGTCTGTCCATTCTGCTCAGTACCAGCGCCCCGGCACACATAGGACAAGGCTCTAACGTAACATATATCGTGCAGCCATTTAATCGCCAGTTTTGGCGAGCTGCCGCCGCCTGCGTCAGAGCGATTATCTCCGCGTGGGCTGTCGGGTCCTGAAGCTGTTCTCTTTGATTGTATGCCTTGCCGATTATTCTGTTTTCACAAACTATAACCGCCCCGATGGGAACGTCGCCGTTGTCTTCAGCAATCCGGGCCGCTTCGATAGCCGCCCGCATAAACCGCTCATCTTTCTTGCTATCACACATCGCTCAAATGCAAATGGGGAAAATAGAAAATAATAAATAGTAAATAATAAATTTAAAATACCCCCAAGGGGAGTCGAACCCCTGTCTCCAGGATGAGAACCTGATATCCTAAGCCACTAGACGATGGGGGCAAAAGAACTTAAAACTAAAAACTCAAAATTCAAAACTATTAATAGCGGCGGTTGGATTCGAACCAACGACCCTGGGCTTATGAATCCCATGCTCTAACCAGCTGAGCTACGCCGCCAAAGTGTCCCTGCCAGCAACAAGCAGGGATTGTGCTAATTGTACGAAAAATATTCTTTTTGCCTGCTACAACTCTTCTTGAATTATAGCCGGGATTCTGGGCTTATCAAGAACAAAAAATGCAAAATCAACCGGATATTCGGCGTTACTTTCGGTAAACGGGCGCTTTTAAGTAGAGTTGCTTGATGGCCCCCCACTAATATCACATCCTAAAATTACTCAACCTTCTTATAGAATTCGGCTTCCTGGTCGGAAAGTCTTTTCTGCCGAATCATTGTACGAATACGCTGCATATCTACATCTCTTGGCTCACCGCCCGAAGATACTGAAACGGCGGGTTGGCCGAAGCCGGCTGGAATGACTTGCAAGAACCTGCTTACGGAAACCGTCGATACAAGTGCTGCCACTACAAGAACGCCCACCACAAAGTATCGGGACAGCACCTTCCTTGCTCGTGCCTCGTGGCTCGTGACACGTGCCTCGAGCGACGAGCGACGAGCGACGGGCAACGGGTAGCGGCACCTGTCACAATATATGCAATCTTTTTTGTCTTTGCCGGTAAGGCCAAACTCACAGCTGCCAAATTTTTTTGCCGGCAGGTACCGCTTTAGTACCCCTACGTTGTTAAGCAGCGACAGGAAAGCCCCTACCGGACACAAATACCAGCACCAAAAGCGAGTATAAAAAACCGAAACTATCAGAGCTATCCCCGCTATTAGCAATATTGACAATTGCCAAAATTGCAAGTTGAAAAATGAAATGAGCGGGTCTGAACCAAGAGTCGTACGGTTTCTCGAAAAAAAGAACACAATTATCAAAATTAAAAGGACCACATATTTGACAAATCTTGCTTTTTGCATCTTGTCTGTCGCTACCAGCTGCTTAAATCTTCCAGGAACGACGTAGCCGAGCAGTTCCTGTGCAGCACCAAAAGGGCAGATGTAGCCGCAATAAATGTTGCCGAAGATTATTACCAAAAGTGGCACTCCTATAACAAGCAAAAACGCACCTGCCAGTCCTGCAGCAGGGGTGTGCAAAGACAATACGGTCGCTATTTGTTCTGTGGAATACTGGGCGTTCAAGATAATCCCCCCCACGACAAGATTAAGCGAAAGCACAGCGAGCCTGCTCCAGAATCCTCCGCGGTAGATTACAATCAAAGCAAGTATGAACGCACTAATCAGATATATTCCCTGGATGTCGGGCAGATAGCTGGCCTGATAAGCTCTGCCTTTGGGCCCGGGTTCCAGAGACCAGCCGAGAATTTGCGTGGCGAACCTGTGCCCTGACGTTTCCAGCGCCGAAAGAATAGCTTCAGAGCTGACAGTGGCACCGGTTACCGCATCAACATCAGCAAACGGCTCAGAGGCGAAAAGCTGTTGGCCATTGAGAGAGTCGCGCCAGGTGATGTTATTTGCGTCCGGTTGGCTAAGGAGGTTAAGGTATGCAGGCGTTTCGTTGGATCGTATTATATGGAAGTTAATCAATTTGCCGGCAGCGTCCACATAAATGGCAAGATTCATCTTCCCGCCAAAACCGCGAACCTCAGGCGTCAGGTCTTCAGAGCTGAAGATATATCCGGTCAGATTATCGTTGGCGTCGGAAACACTAAAATAGTTGATTGCTCGACCACTCTCAGCAAGGTCTCCTGACATCTGCTCAATGTTTGATCCGCCGGCCAGTGCTTGAGCTGCATATTGCGGCAGTGATGGTCTCAGACGTGCAGCGGCGGCAACGAGGAGGTTCGAGCACAGAATAACTGATATCCCAATACCAAATAAGGTGTAGCCGAGCCCCGCCCATAGGATGGGCTGGGCGAGCCTGCGCAATCGGACCGTCTCCCGTGACCCGTCGCTCGTGACCCGGGCGACGGGCGACGAGCGACGAGCGACGATGCTCAGTGCTGCAGGCGGGACATTGGCCAGGATAAGCAGAATAAATACAAATAGCGTTATTCTGGTCCCCAGCACAGGAACAAGTGCAAGGGCTGTCAGCAATCCTCCGGCTGAGGCACCGAGGTGGTCAGCCATCTCAAGCGAACTGGCGGCCTGGCCGGTCTCAAAAGCAGAATCAGCAAGCTGCCTGGCGGCCAGTGGAAAATAGCAGCCGGCACACAAGCCGCAGAGAACAAACGCAACCGCAAAAACCAAATGAGTCCATTGTTCGCCCGGCCAAAAGGCAATTGTGGCAAGTATTAGCGTATGAACAAAAAGTACCGCAAATAGCAGTATCTCATTCGTTGTTCGTATTTTGTGGCTCGTGAATTGTGAATCGAGCCACGAGATTAAAGCTGCACCGACGGTTAGGCCCACCATAAACACGGATGAAATAACGCCGATGTGCAGGTACAGCGAGCCGAACCGGGTTTGATATATATACATCAGGACAATTACCACCCCGATTGCCGCCCAGCCGGCTGAGAAAACCAGAAACGTACTGTCAAAGCTGCCCCCCAGCTTTCTTGCCCGTACCTGTGGTTGCCAAGGTGACGTAGGCACAGGTATCTTCAAGATATAAACAGCCCGCAAAACTACAAAGACCAAAATGGGGATAACAAAGGCCAACGGGCCGGCCAGGGCCAGGTGTTTAACAAATCTTGTAATCGGTGCCCCCGATTGTTTCGCTGCAAGCAATAAACTGTATAAATGCGTCAAAGGCCTGGAATCACGATTAATCAGCAAGCGCTCAGGCAAATCCGCACTCGAATAGTTCTCGAGAGCGGCAGCGGCCCGGCCCGGCAAATAAACCGAAAGTAAAGCTTCCGGAGGAAAAACATCGGCTCCACCTTCTATCGCGGCAAAGCGGTCTCGCAAAGTGCCGGGCGCGCCGGTGAGGTTTTTAGAATCAGATGCAATAAACCATGTGTCCTCGCCGGGTGTTAAAACAGGTTGCGGGAAAGGAACCTTTTCAAGTGTCAGCATCGTTGAAGCACCAAGATTAATTAACTCGGTGCCCATAATATTTTCCCCGCCTGCCACGCGGACCGCTAACACGCCGTCAGGTCTTAGAGACTCTTTAATCTGACTATAAAATTCAAGTGTATAATAACGATTCAGAACCGAGCTGGTCGCATCGGGCAGATTGAGGATTACCAAGTCATAGTATCGTTTGGGTTCCCGCAAGGCGGGGTCCCTCTTTTTAGCCAGAAACGAGCGAACGTCACCGGCCAGGCGGTAAAATCGCTCGTCGCTGATTTTAAAGTTTGGGTCTATAAATCTGTCAACCTGCTGTATATATTCGGTGTCGCAATGTGCCCACGTTACATCCTCAATCTGCGGCAGGCGCAGGAACTGCCGGCAGAGACCCAACCCTGAGCCGATGACCAGAACTCTCGTAGCATCAGGATTTTGGCACAAACCAATAGCTGCTATCCGGCCGGCCGCACTTTCATCGGGCAGTGTCTCGCAAACACTGCCTTCACGCATAGCTACCCACTGGCCGTGGTAGACTCCATAGAGATACTCCCCTTGAGGGGTTTGGAATGAGCCGCGCAGGGCATTCTTGGGAAGCAGCTTGGTCCATTTTATAATCCGCACCTGTTGCATCAGGGCCTTGTCAGCACCGGCAAACAAACAAACTAAAACACATACCGGCACAAAAGCCCAAGCCCATCGTCCTGCCCTGGCAAGTTGGACGCAAAATACCGATAACGAGACTATAAAGGCAAGTATAAAGAAAATCCTCGCCGAGCTTGCGCCGAAACCAAGAAGCACGGTCACACCCAGCCCGCCCAAAAAACTTCCCACTGCTTCAATAATATATACCCGCGAAACGGGAAGTCTTTGGTCCTGCTGGACCCATCGGCAGGCAATAGGAAACAGCATTCCAGTGATGATACTGACCGGCGCATTGACCACTATTGATAAAAGTACAATAGCTCGTATGGGCAATAGTGCGTAGGATTCGATGCCTGCAAGCTCGCGCGCCTGGATAATTAATATCAGTTGAAGGATGAAAGCCGGCAGATAGCCGAGAAACAGAAATTCTATGTTTCCAAGCAATTTTTCAGCAAAGGTTTTGGCTCTGTAAACCAGCAGCGCCCCCAAACCGACCCACAAAAACCACGAAGCGAAGAACAGCCCAACGCTTATATCGTTGCCTTCAAAGGTGGTGATGAACTCGCGAAAGAGAAGGGTTTGGGCGGCGATAGTAAACAGGCCGTAACTGAATATCAGCAAGGAACGAGCAAATTTCATTCTTCTTCACCAAAAACAGTGGCCTGGAAGACCAGAAAGTTCGCACCTTCCTTCCAGGCATCGCCGGGTAATTTAGCCTTCAGTGACAGCTGTGTGAGCATCTGATTTATATCCCAGCCCTCTTCTGGTGCGACCTGAGGCAGAAACACGGCCGACCGGCCGTCTTTATTCAGCACAACACCGTCTATGCCGATCCTGATTTCATTGTATGAGGCGACAGGTTGAGGCGGTGTCAGTGCGGAAATCTCAATCACAATATCATCGAGTTCATCTTTTGTCACCGGTATAAAACGTTTGTCCCTGAAGCCGGCATAGATGGCATTGTAAAGAGCCGACTTGTACAAAGGCCGTTGTGGAAAAATATCACCTATACAGCCTCTAAGCTGAGAATTCTTTTTGAGTGTTACAAATGCCGCACGGGGCTCTCTCATTGCATCGCTGATTGTAACATTAAGGTCAGATGCTTGGGGGACTCGTCGCTTCTCGAGAGCATAAATTATTGATTCCCGCGCTAAAGTCAAAAGTTGTTTTTTATCTTCCTCAGTCAATTCGACGTTGCTATGCTGCGGCTCAATGAGAGGACAGTTTTGCCATTTTCCGGAAAAAGCCGCCGAAAGATAGCTGACCGAGTTGCTAAAATCACCCGTCAGCTCGCCGGAAGTTATATATTTTATCAACTCGGCTTCGGCTGGCCCCGCCCCTCGGCCCGCCCTTCCGAAGGGCTGGCCAAGGAGGGGCTGGGCCGGCTTATCCAACATTGAAAGCAATATCGCAATCGGGATATAGCCGCATATCGTTGCGCCTGTCTTCTCCTTATATTCTAAGAAACCCTTACTATCCAAACGGGCAATATGCTCATACGCCCCCATATCGAGCTTTCTAATTTGCTCAGGTATGTTTTCCGTGAAAGGTACGTAGCGAAAGCGCGGCCCGTAATGCACAAAATCCGAACTTGCAATTACGAGGGTTTCCTTGTCAACCAAACCTTTCAGGATGGCACCGGCTTTGGTGATTGTCTCCGGCGAGCAACTGCCGGCCACAATCGGCACAAGCTTGAAATCTTTCTGACAGTGCTGCAATAGCGGCAATTCTATTTGAACACTGTGTTCTTGAACACCGTGTTCATACTTGTGTGCCTGCGGTATATTCTGAAACACCGAATACTTGAGAAGCTTGTCTATGAATTCTACATCCAGCGGTATCTGTCCAAGAAGTGTTTCGTAATGAGTTACCCTCGGCACGCTTAATACTTCTTCCATAAACAAGTAGGGATTATGGCTTGGGCCGATGACAATGATTCGTTTATATTTTTTGTCGGTGGTTTTGCCTGCACCTGCGTCGGCCTGCAGGGAACCGCAGGCACAGGTGAGCCCACAAACTGCGGTTTGGCCGGAGAAGTCATAGTGTGCATGTGGTAAAATGAGCGCAATAACATCATTTTTTGGCTCAACTTCAGCATTCTGAAAAAAAGTTGCAATCTGCTCCTTTAATGTCTCGACGTCACCGGGGTACCATTTGCCGGCAAGTGACGAACGCAAAACAGCTTTGGCCCGAATAGGACGTTTCTTCACGCATCCCTTCACGAAAAGTGGGACAAAAATACATAACAATACAACCAACAAACCCAACAAAAATTCTCTTCGTAATGCTTTCTTGAACAGCTTAGCCATATCAACCACTCCATTTGCTCTGTTTAGAAATATCTCGCAAAGGTTTTAAAGAGCCGGGATACTTCTTAAGTCGAAGGGCCCACACGAATTTACGTGGCGTGGCCTTCTTCGCCAGCCAGCAAGTACCGGCAATAATCACTGAACCTGCTTTTATTAACCCAGCCCCTCCAAGGAGCGGGGTTAATTTCTGAATGAATTTTCTACGCGTCACCCCGTTAGAAATTTTCCCTTTTTGCATCATTTTATCACCTCTTTCTACCACCCCATTACAGAATTTCTAACGGGGTCATTTCCAAACTCCGTATATTTCTTTACCGCAATTCGGGCAGCAGCCCTCTTTGAGCTGGTTTTGCAGGATGAAGTAGCCCTTACGTTCAATGAGCAGACTCTTGCAGCCCGGACAATATGTATTCTCGCCCTCCTTGCTGCGGACATTTCCAATATAGACATATTCCAGCCCTTCGCTGACTGCGATTTCGCGAGCCGTTTCCAATGTCTTTAGCGAAGTCGGCGGCAAATGCTGCATCTTGTACTTGGGGGTGAATCCCGAAAAATGCAGTGGTGTCTCACCGCCCAGATTCGCTTTGACCCAGCGAGTAAGCTTGCGTATGTCCTCAGGATTATCGTTCAGCGTCGGAATAATCAGGTTCGTAACTTCAACCAGTATGCCGCTTGCCTTGGCTAAGACCAGAGCATCCTGCACGGGCTTCAAAGTTCCCGAACAAATGCGCTGGTAGAGGTCATCAGAAATGAATTTCAAGTCAATGTTGGCTGCATCGATGTACTTAAGCAATTTTTCCCACGGCTCTTCATTTATATATCCCGCTGTTACAAGGACGTTGCGTATATTCGCTTGCCTTGCCAGCTTTGCAGTATCGTAGGTATATTCATAATAAATGATTGGGTCGGTATAGGTATATGCCAGTGAGAGACAACGAGATTCTCTGCACAGTGCCACAAGCCTTTCAGGCGGGCAAAATACCGCCTGGCTGTCTTCCGGATTCGCTTGCGATATTTCCCAGTTCTGGCAGTTCAGGCAATGAAGATTACAGCCAACGGTTGCAATCGAAAGAATTCCAGTGCCAGGCAGAAAATGAAAAAGAGGCTTCTTTTCTATGGGGTCGATGTGCATTGAGCAGGGAAATCCGTAAACCACCGTGCGCAGCACACCGTCGATATTGATTCTAACCCGGCATTCACCGCTTTGGCCGGGTTCAATCAGGCACATTTTTGGGCATAATTCGCACTGAACTGTCAATTTAAACCTCACTTATTGGTGATTGGTAATTGGTGATTAGTAACTGGTAACCATTTAACCAATTACCATTTAACCATGCAATATTGTAAGTGCAAACATGCTGGTCGTCAAATTAAAGAGGGACTCCGTTTTGCAATATGTCGCAAAATGGAGTCCCCTCAAGAACTATTAATTTTGCTGGCGATATACGTTTTCAGACGTATTCAATGGTTGCCGGGGGTTTTGGCGTCAAATCGTATAGGTAGCGGTTGACCCCTTTTATCCGCGTGATCCGCTCAGAAATCCGGTTGAGCTTGTCCCACTGACTAAGCGGTAAAAATTTCATCGGCCATTTCCTGGCCTACGTGGCTGGCATAATACTGCTTGACGACTTTTTGGCCCTGCCTCTGGAACTTGTCCATAGAGGAAAAAACCCCGATTTTCATAAGAAGCAGGATTGCGATACAGGCCGCTGCATTTGCTGCAGGGTGTGCATACTTGCCCCATCTTTCCAGCAGCTTCGGTTCGGGTAGCATCGCTTTGAGCTTGCAGGCTTTCGGCGCCCGGCGGAGACTGTGTTTCAGTACGCCAATGGCCTGGGCATTTGCACACATCAATAAATCAAGCTTGTGAGGCTGAGATTTTATAACCGACAGTGCGAGGTTGACTTTCCCAACGGAAGCAAGTCTTCGTTGGCATCTTGAACAATTCGCAATATGGTTTTGCAGCCAATCTGCATCAAAACCGAGTCGGCTGCTTATGGCTTTATAAAGCCAGGTTCTGATTTGTCTGCACTTTTTATTTGATTTTATAGTTTTCATTTTCTTTCTTCTTTTTCCTTGTTCACCCAGCCCCTCCTTGACCAGCCCTTCGGAAGGGCGGGCCGAGGGGCGGGGTTCATCCATACAGAAAGTAATTGTATTGCTTTGCACCTGTAAACCCTCGCAGTCGCTGATGATATACCTAATATCCTGCCTATTTGAGCGTAAGACAGTTCCGCCAGGTCGCGTAACGTTATGACGTTCCGTAGATGTTCAGGCAGCTGGGCTATACAGCACCTTAAAGTTTCCTGCAGATATTTGGAATCAAGCTCATTCGCAGGCGAGCTTACATCCCGGCTCGTAGTCCCGGCACGCCGGCATTGGGACAATCTCTTTTGTTTGAGAGCTCTGTGTCTTAACATTGAGATGGCCGCGTTGCTTGCCGAACGGAAAATATACGCTTTAATATGTTCCGGCTTACCTCTGTCCTCGTAGTGAGCGAGCCGCAGAAACGTATTCTGGTAGGCATCACAAACATCCTGTTCATTCCCTAATATTCGCCAGAGCATAGTAACCAGCTCCTGCCCATACCTTTGCATCGCAGACAGCACCCACCGCTGGCTTTCATCCACAGTTTTAGGGACGGCAAAATCCCAAATCTGACCGTAACTGATGGCCTTACCAGACATAAAAGCCCGTTTCGATTGTTTGTATATCGTTCTACATTTTAAGACGCAGCGCCTATCACTATGTTAACAAAAAAATTCCCAATAATGGGGAAAAAACTTTGTTTTTTTAGATAACGTTTTGGGGTGACTTTGCGTCTTATTTTTGTCAGAAGCATTCTAAACGTGGAATCCGCCGAAAGCGAGCCATAAAATATGCGTGTAAGTAATTCCAAAAAAAGCACTTACGACGAAAAAACAAATGCCCCAGGTGTGGTTTCTCTGGTGGACGATTTGCTCAAAAAAGCCGTAAAATCCTGTGCAAGCGATGTCCATTTCGAACCTACCGGCTCTGAATTAGTCGTAAAATTTCGCCTCGACGGCGTATTGGGCACCGCTGAAAAACTACCAAAGTCCTTATCTGATAATGTAATTGCACGGCTGAAGGTACTTGGCGGGCTTCTGACCTATCGTAACGATATACCACAGGAAGGCCGAATTGAAATCAGCAAGACCCAGGATGATGGGGTTATTGACCAGCGGCTCGCAGTTTTTCCAACAATACACGGCCAGCGAGCGGTTGTGCGGTTATTCTATAAAAATAGAGAGCTTATAGAGCTGGAGCAGTTGGGCTTTTCGAAGGATATATACACGGCGTTGAAAAAAATCGCCGCTAAAAACCAGGGCGTTTTACTGCTTACCGGCCCGGCC
The DNA here is from genome assembly GCA_030601745.1 of Phycisphaerae bacterium. Classification (GTDB taxonomy): domain Bacteria; phylum Planctomycetota; class Phycisphaerae; order Sedimentisphaerales; family Anaerobacaceae; genus JAUVYQ01. The sequence continues at coordinate 10,821 of JAUWBI010000025.1, read as the reverse complement.
GGCAGCGGAAAAAGTACCACGCTTGCCGCACTTTTGCGGCACATTCTAAAATGCTTTCCCGGCAAAAGCATTGTAACCCTCGAAGACCCCGTGGAAATTAGAATCGAAGGCATTACACAAACCCAGATTACACCGCACGGCCAGATGACGTTTCCTACGGCCCTGCGGTCGCTGCTAAGACAGGACCCACAGGTTTTGATGATTGGAGAGATACGGGATGCCGAGACCGCAAAAATCGCTATCGAGGCAGGACTGACCGGACATTTGCTAATGAGTACAATGCACAGCGGCACGCCTGCAGGGGCACTTTTGCGCCTGTTAGAGATGGGCATTGAGCCTTACCAGGTAACGTCAAGCGTCTCAGCAGTGCTGAACCAACGGCTTATCAGAAAACTTTGCAGGAAGTGCAAGAGAAAAATTAAGTCCCCCAAAGCCGGCTTTGCCGGATTTGAAGCGGCGGGATGTGACGACTGTTTTAACACCGGCTTCAAAGGCCGGGTGCTGATAGCCGAAATGGTTCAGCTGGACGGCCGGCTGCGAAAAGCCATTTTAGCAAAATCTGATTTAGACCAGCTTGAAGCCATCCTGAAAAGCAAAGGCCATACAAATATGCTCCAGGACGGCGAGCGTCTCGTCAGCGAAGGTACTACAACACAAGATGAATTGAATAAAGTTTGTGGAATTGTGTGATTGTTTTTTAATGTTGGAAATATGTTATGAAACGCACATTCATCTGCCTTGTCATTTTGTTTTTCGCTGCGGTGCCCGCCGCTGCGCGACGAGTTGAACTGACACTGCACCCGGCTAAAGCTGTTAAAGCTGCAAAAAAATACATACTACTTCCCGTTCCAGGGCCCGGAGGCGGATGGGATTCTTCGGATGCTCTGCTGCTGTATCAGAAAGCCGCTCAATCATTGCCCAAAAACCTTAAGACCGACAAAATTCATCAGTGGCTCAAAACTCCATTGAACAAGTTACCTCATAAGCAGGTGCAATCGACTCTGCAACAGCTCAAAAAGCCTATTCGACTTGTTATACAAGCTGGTTGGTGCAAGCAGTGCCAGTGGCCGACTTTGAAAGCTGGTGAAACTGACAAAAACCTCAGCAAATATAGGGAGATTGCCCGTATTCTTGCTTTGCAATCGCGGCTTCAAATCGCTCAGGGACAGTACAACCAGGCCATTGGTACCATGCAGACCGGCCTTCTTATGGCAAAAAACATAAGCAAAGGCCCCACTCTGACCCAGGGCTTGGTCGGTACCGCCATCGCCGCACTAATGCTTAACCAGGTGGAGGAATTGATCCAGGCACCTGGCGCACCTGACCTTTACTGGGCTTTGCAGAAAGTTCCCAAGCCCTTAATCGACCTGAATAAACAGATGGAACTCGAAATAGCCAACATCGAATCGAACCGGCAATATAACGTAATGGTGCGAACGATAATGAAACGTCAGTTAAAACCCGCTCATGAAAGGGTACGCTTTATGATGAATAGATTAGACCGTCACGTGGCTACCCTGCAATGCATCGAAGCCTTGCGTCTCTACGCCGCTGCTCACAAAGGCAAATTCCCCAATGCCCTCACCGAAATTACCAGAATCCCCATCCCCGATGACCCTGTTACCCAGAAACCGTTCGTTTACAGCCGTACCGGCTCCAAAGCTGTTTTGGAAGCGCCCGCTCCGAAAGGAGCAAAACCTAAAGATGCAATGCGCTACCAACTAACATTAAAGGAATGAAAATCAAAATATTTCTCTGTGCTCTCTGTGTTCTCTGTGGCTGAAAGGAACATAAAATGGCGACATTTGAATATAACGCATTAACATCAGCAGGCCGGCTGATGAAAGGCACGATTGAAGCCGGTTCGCGCAAAGAGGCGGGCGAGCTGCTCAAGCAGATGCAGCTTACCGTAAATTCTGTTGAAAAGGCCAAACCCGGAAAGCCCAAAACGGCCGTCGGCAGAAGCGAGTTTATGCTTTTCAATCAGCAGCTTGCCTCAATAACAAAGGCCGGAATCCCCCTGGAAAGAGGTCTGCGTGAGCTTGCCGAAGATGTCGGTTCAAAGTCGATGCGCAAACTCATTGATGCTATTGCCGCCGAGCTTGAAGCGGGCGTGAGCATTGAGCAGGCGTTTGAAAAAAGACAAAAAGCTTTTCCGCCTCTGTATGGCCGAATATTAAAAGCCGGGGTCGAAACCGGAAGATTGAGCGAGATGCTCACAAGTCTGAACAGGCACCTTGAGATGGCCAATCAAACCAGAAGGATAATTTTTGAGGCGATGAGTTATCCTGCGGTCATCCTGACCCTGGCTGCGGTCATTTTAACAGGCGTATTCTTGATGATAATACCGCAGTTCGAGACGGTAATTACGGAAATGAGAGAGGGTGCACAGTTGCCGGCTCTAACCATATTATTTTTTAGTATAGCGAGAAACGTGGTGCCTTTTTGGATAGCGGTGGGCGCTCTTGTTGCAGTGATACTTTTAATACTTGCGATGCTTTCGTCCTTACCGGCAGGACGCAGGTTCAAAGAATCGCTGTTCTTGAAATTGCCGGTTATGGGCAGACTTTACCACAGCAGCGTGCTCAGCAAAATGGCCGAAGCAATGGCGATGATGGTTGCGGCCGGCTGCGATATGCCCGCGTGTCTCAGATTAAGTTCAGGCGCAGCGGGAAGTGAAAAGCTGCTCCGCGAAAGCGATAACCTTGCCCGCCACGTCGAGCAGGGAGCGAATATTTTAGAGGCGGGGCAGTTTTGCACCTTTCTACCACACCTGTTCTTGTATTCGATTCAGCTTGGCACGCAGCGCAACGAGCTGCAGGACAATCTTTACATGCTCGGACAGATGTACGCTGAGCAGGCACGATGTGGCCAGGCAAGATTACAGGCGATTTTGCTGCCTGTTATGCTGATTGTGGTGGGAGGAGTTGTGGCAATGGCTGTCCTTTCGATGTTTTTGCCTATGATACAAATTATTAATGAATTGTCTGCGGTGTGATTGGTTAGCCCCGTTAGAGACTGCTTCATTTGTGTCTTTAGCGGGGCAAGAGTCTCTAACGGGGTTAGAGTATGCTTGTAATTATAGCAATATTGCTGTTGGCTCTCTATGTATTCCTGGGTCTTAAGAAGCCGGGTATCGCCCTGATTACATCACCGTTTGTGAGCTTTTTACTTTTTTGTATTTCTGGCGAAGCCGATTCCGTTGCTGCTATAGCAATTGCACCGATTATCTTCTTTGCGACATTGATAGCCGTGTTAATGTCAAGACGTGAACCTGATACCCAAGAATGGCCTCAGATAGCAGCAAAGTGCATACTCATAGGCATTGTGCTTTCGCTCTTATTTGTGACCGCGGTTGTTGTGTTCAGCGTCTTTGGCGCCGGTGGATTTTTGCCTTTTCCTTCCTTTATAGCTCTGGTCATATTTATAGGTTTTATGGGCTCGGTCATAAGCTATGGTTTAACATCCCGTCACGCGACCGCTGCATACGTTATCTCGACGATTGGTTCGAGTATGCGGCAGAATCTGCCGTTACCTATGGCCCTCGAATCAGCGGCAAGCGGACGAGCAGACAGCCGCGCAAGAATCCTGCGAAGAATAAAAAAATGGCTGGTCCAGGGCTACTCATTGAGCGAGTCTCTCAAGCGTGGCTATCCGAGATGTCCCGGTTATGCGGCGGCAATGATAGCTGCCGCCGAGCGCATTGACCAGCTTCCACTTGCAATCAAAAGCATCGAAGCGGATATGGTCGCCAGGGCCGATGAAAGGAAGAAGCTCAAACCGGTCCACCCGTTTTATCCGGTAATACTAATAGTCTTTATGTTTTTTATAGTATTAGGATTAACGTGGAAGGTTATTCCGGTATTCCACAAGATTTTAACAGAAATGACCGAGGAAGCGACACTTCCAATTCCTACTCAATTGTTAAGCCGGTTCGCAAATTTTATTGCGTATGAATACGGGTGGTTAATTGCGTTAGCGTTGGCACTCATAGGTCTTGCGGCTGCTGCTGTTTCGATTTTCATCAGGTTTCGGCCTCGTCAGCCGGAAAAGCCATATTTGATTTCGCGAATTGGTGATTTTATTAAATGGCATCTGCCCATCCTGCACTGGTTTGAGAAAAATTATTCGATGGTGCAAATGGTAGAGCTACTGCGGCTGTCACTTAATGCCGGCTGTACGGTCAATGACGCTATCGCTAATACACTTAACCTGGATGTGAACAACCGTTTCAAGAAGCGACTGCAAAAATGGCTGGCAAAGGTAGAGGCCGGTGACAATATTGCCGTTGCAGCCAGGGAATGCAGAGTAGGCAATTCCCTGGCGTGGGCTTTCGATGACCGGGTTAATCAGGGCAATACCCTGGCGATTCTTGAGACACTCGAGTCGTTCTATCGTTCAAACTATAATTACCGCGTCAATCTTGCCAGGTTCATAATGTGGCCTTGTGTAACGCTTATTATGGGAGCAATGGTAGGCTTCATAGTGTACGCCATATTCTCCCCTATGGTCACGATTATTAATCATTTGGCGAATCTTGTAACGCCGTAATACTGTAAGAAAAAAAGTGTAAAAAATCAAAAGGGCAAAGCCGTGTCTGGTAAAAACAAAAAATACGGCGGTTTCTTATTTACTGACTTGGTTGTTGGATTGAGTGTTTTGGGAATTCTTCTAACTGGGCTGGCATTGTCGCTGCACGGATTTGCAAAGTTCAATCATTACCAGCTCCTGAGGCAGCACTGCACAGCAGCAGCACAGGCGGAGCTTGACAGCATAGCGATAACGGGCGGGCCAATTCCTGACGAAGCTCTTAAACGACTTTGGCCTAAAGTGAGCGTTTCGATTCAACAGTCAGAAGGAGCTGGTCAATGGGAGGGAATGAAATTGGTAAAAGTGACGGCAAGCGGTAAGAGCTTTCGCAAGGAAGTGAAGGTTCAGTTGTCCAGATATATTTTAGAAGACCCCGAAGAGGAGCAGTAGAGATGCGTAAGGCCTTTTCATTGGTAGAGTTGTTGACAGTAATGGTTGTTTTTGCAGCCGTTTCGGTCGCCTTAGCCGGGTTGTTCACCACAATTATTACCGATATTCCGAAGTCCTACCGCGTTGTACAGGAGAACACGAGTCTGCTCAGTGTGCTTGGCCAGATGCGTAAGGATATTGACAGGGCAAAAGCATTGCCGCAGTCTTCTGCAGGGCACACTACGGACGATGACCTGCTTTTAATTGAATTGCCGGATGCTATGATTTGCTATCAATTGAAAAACGGCGAAATACTCAGACGCAGGTTAACGGACGCTCAGGAAGACGGCGGTGAAGATACGAAAGTTTGGTCAATACCTCACGCGAAAGTAGAATGGCAGCTCGCCAGAGGCGACGACAAAGCTTATGCTGTGGAGGTTAGAACCCACATAGAGTATGAGGTTCGGGGACACCGGCAAAAGAAGATGGCGAATTCTTATCTGTATTTTGTGGGTGCTTTACCGGAGGCTGTGAAGTAAATGATGAAAAACCTGCGACAAAATGGTTTTGTATTGGTACTTGTAATAACGGTGATAGCGGTAGTCGGAGCTGAGATGTTCGTTTTAGGCGGTATGGCGAACACTATACTCTTCCAATCCGATATCGCTTATCTTGAGGTTGTTGAGCGGAACCTTGTAGCAAGCGGCTTGGCCTGGGCAAGCCGGAATATCAAAAATCAAAGCAAAGAAACCTTTAACAAGACCGTAGAATTGGATATTACTGATATGGATATTCGTCGCTCGACTTTAGCCGTTATTATAGCTATGCCGGGAGCCGAACAGGCAGAAGCTCAGATAGACACATCGTGCGGTCGCGGAAGGCGCACTCTCAGACACAGCAATAAATATCATATTGAGTAATTAACCAATCGGCCGGGTGCCACCCTCAAACGAAAAAGGGCCGCGAGCAGTCGGCTTGCTGGCTTTCAAAACCCCGCGTTGCGGGGTGCTCACAGCCCTTTATCGCAAAAAGAGCGAATTTCACACCTGCAATCGCCGACCACATCCACAGAAATCCGTTTTCCAGTTTCCAATTTTTAGTTTTTAATTTTTAACTTTTAATTTTAATATATTGCTATGCTGAAAAAAGGGCTTGTTCAGATTTATACCGGAGATGGCAAGGGCAAAACCACCGCTGCATTTGGCCTGGCTCTACGCGCAGCCGGCCAGGGTAATAAGGTTTTGATTTACCAGTTTTTGAAGCCGCCCTCGCTCGATATCGGCGAGCGTTTCGCACTGCAATTGGGCGCTGTCAGAATCAGGGTTGAAGCGCTTGATGTGCCCTGGGATATGTCTAAATCCCTGGACGATGAAGAAGACGTCGAAAAGATGCAGGCCGCAATCAGTGAAGCCCTTGAAAGAATCACCCAAACAGCAGAAAAAAGATTTTATGATGTATTGATACTCGACGAGATTGTATTTTGCCTTTCAAAAGGCCTGGCTAAATTAGAAGATATCAAGAATATTATCGATAAAAGAGACCCCGCGGTCGAAATTGTTCTGACCGGCCGAGGTGCAGCCAAGGAGCTGATGGCCCTGGCGGATTTGGTAACGGAAATGAAAAATATCAAGCACCCGTTTGATAAGGGCCTGCCACCAAGACGCGGCATCGAATTTTAAACCACGGATTTTACAGATTACACGGATGAATTTAGCCACGAAGACACTAAATCAATTGATTATTTTTTTTACTTTAGGCATTTTAGAACACTTTAGGCACTTTAGAACACTTTAGGCACTTTAGAACACTTTAGGCACTTTTAACTTCTTTGTGCCTTGGTGGCAAAAAACAGGAGCTTTCGCTATGAGTGAAAATGTAGCTGTGATTATTTGTGCTGCGGGGGGCAGCAGGCGATTCAGCGGAAAGAGAAAAAAGCCGTTCGTTGATGTGGCCGGCAGAGCGGTCTTCCTGCGAAGCGTCGAGCTTTTCGCCAACCGCGACGATGTAAAACAGATTCTGTTGGCTATTGCACCCGAAGACGAAGAGCTGGTAAATATCAGATGGGGCCCTAACTTAAAATTTTACAATACAAAAATCTGCTTTGGCGGCGCCGAGCGTTTTGACACCGTTAAAAAGGCGCTCGAGCTTATCAATAATGATATTGACCTTATCGCCGTTCACGATGCTGTGCGATGCTGTTTAACAAAGCGGTGGATTGATGCGAGTTTCGCCGCTGCTGCTAAAACGGGCGCAGCGATATTGGCCTGCCCTGTTGCGGCAACTATAAAACAGGCGAAGGATAATACGATAATCAAAACCGTTGATAGAGCCGGTCTCTACGAAGCACAAACTCCGCAGGTCTTCAAAGCCGAGCTGCTCAAAAAGGCCTACGAAAACCTCGCCAAGCTCGATAAAAGCAAAATCAGCGATGATGCGCAGCTCGTCGAGGCGCTTGGAGAGAAAGTATCAATTGTAGAGACGGACCCTTCGAATATCAAGATTACCCGGCAAAGTGACATTGCAATTGCCGAGGCCATCCTCAAATCCCGGCCCAAACCCAGACCCAAAGGCCCCACCGGCCCATACATCGAAGCCCAGTGGTAAAACAACAAAACACAAGACTTAAAACCTAAGACCAGGTTATGTCTTAGCCCGGATATTTCACGGTATTTCTCAGGATTCTGCCCGACTTTTACCCTTTAGGGCATTTCTACCATGTTTTGCATTCCGTACTCAGGGCCAAAGGTGCACAATGAGCAGGCCTGAAAAAATCTTAAAAATCTTTAGGTTGCATGATTTACAAATCTCCTAAAGTATGGTAGGATGTTTTTAGCATCTCTGAGGGGTTTTCTTTGCTGTTTTTTTCGAGTGTGGGCCGTAGTTATGATAGTTCGGCTCAGGCTGGGTATATTAGGGAAAGGAGGACAGAAAGATGAGTGGGATGAGGATTTCAAACCTGTTGGGGAAAATCACTGTAGTGGTTATCCTTTGCTGCGGCGTAATAAACACGGCAAGTTTCGGCGTACTGGTGGTTGAGCATCAGGGCAAAACCGACCCCGTAACCGAAAGCTGGTTTCACTTTGTTGAGGTAGACACCACTGTAGGTCCAGTCAGTGATGACCTGGGGCTTGACGCGTGGTTCGTGTCGGATAACTCGGGCGCTAGGAGCAGTCATGGTGCTTACAAGTACAATCTTTCAGATGCACAGGCATCCCAAGCCCGGGACATGGGCTGGATACTTACGGTTCGCTTGCGCGTGACGAACCAACCTGATTCGTCAAATGGCTCCGTGACTGTATCTTTTAAAGATGGTGGACACACGATTTGGTTTCTCGACTTCGGGGCTGATGCGGACGGCAGCCAGATAGTTACTGCAGCGACCGATGGTGCTGGAGATGTCATTTCGCCAATTATAGGCATTGATTATGATACTGGCGCCCCAGGTTACCATCTTTACGAAGTAATTTATGACCCAGCAGCAGGTTCAGCTGATGTGTTTGTTGATGGAGTCGAGCGCATCAGCGATTGGGCTGGATATGCAGCGTACAGAACTCCAAACCTGAGATTCGGCAGTCATTCGGTCAGTGACACCGGCAGGGGCAACTACAATCTCGTGCGTTTTGAGATCGTTCCCGAACCCTGCACCTTTCTCCTCGTCGGCCTAGGCGGATTGGCGTTATTGAGAAAACGCAGTACATAAAGTACAATTCGTATCACCGAACCGAAGGGCTGTGAGCGTAATGCTTGTGGCCTTTTTTCTTTTTTTGCCTGGATTCACATTGACAAATTTTGCGCTTTATGCTACGATTATTGTTGAGGCAAAAGATATGAAGTATTATACCTTTGAGATAGTAATCGAGAAAGAAGATGACGGGCAGGGCTACTATGCCTACAGCCCTACTCTGCCGGGCTGTTTTTCCAATGGGCCGACTATCGAAGATTGCCGCAGGAATATTCGAGAGGCAATTGAGCTTCATATAGAGTCGCTTGCAAAACGTTCTCAAGAAATACCTCAGGCAGAGAAGTTGGTGCATGTAGAAGAAATCTCTATCGGTCTGCCCTTACAACTGAAAAGTTCGTAAATCTTCTTTAGCAACTTCCTGCTACTTGCCTGCTACTGGCTCACCACTCAATCCGAATACAATCAGCACTTGTGGCCTTTTTTCTTTTTATTGCCCGGCTTTTATGCTAATATCCCCTCAATGGAACCGCAGCCATTATCAAGGACGAGATATGAGTCAGCCAAATATAGAAACCTGTGATACTAAAACAGCTCACCTGTATGAAGTGTTAAATACAAACGGCACAGCAGGCCTAGCGGGGCTGAAATTTCACTTCATCGGTGCAGGCGGTATCGGAATGAGCGGCCTGGCACAGCTCTTGCTCAAAAACAAAGCGATTGTTACCGGCTCAGACCAAACGCAAAGCGGCGTTGTAGAGAAGCTCTGCCGGATAGGTGCTGATATAAAAATCGGCCATAACGCCGACAATCTCGACTCAGAAACCGATGCCGTTGTTATCTCGGCGGCTATCACGGAAGATAATCCCGAATTGAAACTGGCGCGCGAAAGAGCATGCAAAATCTATAAATACGCCGAGATGCTGGGGCTCTTGTGCAATTGCTATGACGGCATAGCCATTAGCGGCACTCACGGCAAGAGCACAACAGGCGGCTGGCTGGCCTATTGTATGAAACAGGCCGGCACCGACCCAAACTTTATCATTGGGGCCGACATTACTCAGTTGGGCAGCTCGTCCGGCGTCGGAGACGGCAAATATTTCGTCGCTGAAGCCTGCGAATACGATAGAAGCTTTCTGAACTTAAAACCCAGAATCGCAGCCATACTCAATATCGAGCAGGACCATCTGGACTACTACAAAGACGAGGACGATATAGTCGATGCCTTTAGCCAGTTTGCCCTCGGCGTAAAACCGGATGGCATCCTGATTGCCAATGGCCAGGATTCAAATGTGGCAAAAGTCATCGGGCAACTGGGCCCCAATTTACGCTGTGAGACTTTCGGACTTGATAAAAATTGCAATTTCTACGCCGAGAACATTGCGCTAAATGACGGACTCTATGCCTTTGACGTCTATCACAATGGCAAGTTGCTCGGAGCAACGCGAATTTCCCTGCCGGGCAGGCACAACATCTTAAATGCCCTGGCGGTAGTGGCTATGGCCGTCAACGCCGGACTGCCTCCTCAACAGATACTTCAACTGCTGCCTAATTTCACCGGTGTTGACCGCCGGCTGATGCTCAAAGACCGTCTCGGTCAAATCACAGTCCTCGACGACTACGCCCACCACCCGACCGAAATCAGGGCATCGCTGCAGGCGATACGCCAGAGGTATCAGCCGGGACGAATCTGGTGCGTTTTTCAGCCGCATCAATATAGCAGGACGAGATTTTTGCTTGATGATTTCTCAGAAAGCTTTAAGCTTGCCGATGTAACTATTGTCCCGGAGATTTATTTCGTCCGGGACTCGCAGGCGGCCAAAAAAGAGATTAACTCGCAGATACTGGTCGAAAGAATGCGGGCTAACGGAACAGAGGCGGTATTTATCGATGACTTCGGAGCCATTTGCGATTATCTAAAGAAAAATGTAAAACCTTACGACCTCGTAGTTACTATGGGTGCAGGTGATATTTGGAAGGTGGCAGATGGGTATCTTCAGTGGCTTAGACAAAATAGTTGAAACCGACTACCCGTTGGCCAGGCGCACCTGGTACGGGCTGGGTGGGCCGGCTGATTATTTAATTCGGCCGCAGACCGTCGAACAACTAAAAGAAGTAGTCCAGCGGTGCAGCGAAAACAACATCCCAATTTACGTGATGGGCTTCGGCTCCAATCTGCTAAT
>JAUWBI010000076.1 GCA_030601745.1 Phycisphaerae bacterium | reverse complement strand
CGGGAGGAAGTCCCTCGGGATGTAAACCGCTGTCAGGGGGAAGAAAGTCCGCTCCGGCGGATTGATCCAACCCAAAGGAAGTCACGGCTAACTTCGTGCCAGCAGCCGCGGTAAGACGAAGGTGGCAAGCGTTGTTCGGTGTTACTGGGCTTAAAGAGTGTGTAGGCGGAAAAGTAAGCGCCTTGTGAAAGCCCCCGGCTTAACCGGGGAACTGCTTGGCGAACTGCTTTTCTTGAGGCAAGTAGGGGTGCACGGAACTCTTGGTGGAGCGGTGGAATGCGTAGATATCAAGAGGAACGCCGGCGGTGAAAACGGTGCACTGGGCTTGTTCTGACGCTGAGACACGAAAGCGTGGGGAGCGAACGGGATTAGATACCCCGGTAGTCCACGCCGTAAACGATGTCTACTAGGTTGTGGAAGTTCTGACGCTGCCACAGCCGAAGCAAAAGTGATAAGTAGACCGCCTGGGGAGTACGGTCGCAAGGCTAAAACTCAAAGGAATTGACGGGGGCTCACACAAGCGGTGGAGCATGTGGATTAATTCGAAGCAACGCGCAGAACCTGACCTGGGTTTGACATGCTTGGATGCTTGCCGAGAAACCGGTTAAGCTGCCCTTCGGGGTGAAACTTGCACAGGTGCTGCATGGCTGTCGTCAGCTCGTGTCGTGAGATGTCGGGTTAAGTCCTCTAACGAGCGAAACCCTTGCCGTTAGTTGCCAGCGGGTCATGCCGGGGACTCTAACGGGACTGCCGGTGTTAAACCGGAGGAAGGTGGGGACGACGTCAAGTCATCATGGCCTTTATGCCCAGGGCTTCACACGTGCTACAATGGTGGCCACAGAGCGACGCAATACCGTGAGGTGGAGCAAATCGCAAAAAGGTCGCCCCAGTTCGGATTGTAGGCTGGCAACTCGCCTGCATGAAGTCGGAATCGCTAGTAATCGCGTATCAGCTATGACGCGGTGAATGTGTTCCTGAGCCTTGTACACACCGCCCGTCAAGTGATGGGAGTTGGGAGTACCCGAAGTCAGTTTGCTAACTCAGTTTACTGGGAAGCGGCTGCCGACGGTAAACCCGATGACTGGCACTAAGTCGTAACAAGGTAGCCGTAGGGGAACCTGCGGCTGGATCACCTCCTTTCTAAAGGATAAATTTAGACGCAGCCGACTGTTAGTTCATATCGGTTGTGAAAAAGTCAGGCATTTCGCTGCTTAGCTTAACTGTTGCTTGATATTAAAGCCCTGCGAGAAATCGCAGGGCTTTTTTGTTGAACAGGGTCACTTAAAAAGGTATGATAATTATATGGTAACAACAAAAGAAAAAGCCCTGACGATAGCTTCTAAGACCCGGAGAGTTCTCGAGGAAATTTATGGTGAACGTCTCCGCGGCGTTTATTTATATGGTTCGGCTGCACGTGACCAATTAACACCCGATAGTGATATCGATATCGCCATTATTCTGGATGAGATACAAAATCGTTTTGAAGAGCATGAACGCACGAGCCCACTGGGGTCCGAGATCAGCCTCGACAACAACACGGTCGTTCTTTTCTTCTTTGCAGAGGAAAGTGATCTCGAGACCGGCCGCTTCGCTATTCACAGGGCTATCAAAAGAGAAGGGATTAGAGCATGACAGAAGAAGCACAGCTACATTTTGAGAGAGCAGCCGAATGCATGGAAGACGCACAAATTCTTCTCGACAATGAACGACCGGCTGCTGCAGTGGCCAGGGCCTACTATGCTATGTTCCACGCTGCAACAGCGGTACTGTCGGTCAAGGGGATAAAACGCAGCTCACACCGTGGAATCTTATCCGCATTCGGTGAGTATCTTGTTAAGCCCGGCCTGCTCGAGCAGAGGTTGCACCAGTCCTTACGAGAGGCTTTTGAGTTGCGCCAGCAGACAGACTACGAACCCATCGTTGATATTAACAGCCAGCAGGCAAGAGAAACTCTGGAGCAGGCCGTTCAGTTTGTTGATGCGTGTAAGAAACTAACCGGATAGCGAAGCCAAAGGGTGGTAAAATGTGGAGGCCCTTTAGGCAGTATTTTTTGTGCGGACCACACCTTAACTGTTGCTTGATATTAAAGCCCTGCGTTTCGGCGCGGGGCTTTTTTTATAGTCTCAAGGTGCCGCTTGGGGACCCCAAGTTCTATGTCCGGCGAGTTGTAAGAAGCGCCCGGCACAGTGAATTTCGGTACAGGATTTCCACAAAAAACAGGTGACTGTCCCCAGGTTTCCGCAAAGATTACAACCTGGCCCGTTCTTTTATACAGTATCTCCCAAAATTCACCTTTGACAGTAAATAAGGAATCTTATATAAATCATTGAAATCGAACAATTAAGGAATTAAAAGAAAGGACAGAACAATGAATGAAGAGAAACGCCCAGGTGGTTTGACGGCTCTTGCAGTAATTAATTTCGTTTTTTCCGGCCGGGGTTTTATTGGTCTTCTTGGCCTGGCCGCTTTCTTTGCTTTCATTGGAAAAATACCAACTGATGAGATGCAGGAAGCTCAAAGGACCCAGTTTGAGGCTTTTCAAAACATGGGGCTTTCTGTGTTTGTTATTATCTTTGCCCTTTCCCTGATATCCAGTGTGCTTTTGCTCCTATCAGGTATAGGTTATCTGAAACAGAAGAAGTTCCTGGGTCGGACCATCGGCAATGCCTATGCTGTCATTACTATTGTCAGCAGCGTTATCTCCGGAATGATGTTCGCGCCGGAAATGGGTGGAGGTTTCAATATCGGAACCATCATCGGCCTGATTTATCCGGTGCTTACACTTATTCTGCTCAACACGACCTTCAGGGATGACCTGACCAACTGAGCGGGATGATTCTCCGGGTGTTTTTCAAGTTGGGAGTCGAAGTGAAGTGAATCTGAAAACACCAACCCTCGGTCATGTTCGCCTTATCAGTCTTTACTGGAGCCGTTATGCGGTGCGGAGCGGGTCTGGGCTGGTCTATCTTATGATTGCATTGATCTTTGGTCTTACCGTGGCTCATATATTAATCATGCCTGTGGAGCAATTAATGGCCCGACAAGAGCAACCGGATCCTCAGGCCATCAGGAATACAATTATCAATATGGGCCGACCGATCATCCAATTGGTCTTAGGACAAAAATCATTTAAGGAAATCATCCAACAAAGTTTAGCATTTCAGCCGCGCTATCCGGGTAAACCGGACGATACTCCGAAGGCAGTACAGGCGGAAAAGAGCGCCGCCGGTTTCGACCCCTGGACGAGTTTTCTGCTTGAGAAAAGGCCGGCTCTATTATCAGCGATTTTTCTGGTGCTGCTATTCGGCATGCCTTTTGTGATTTCCTTCCTGGCGTATAATCAGGTCAGCGGCGATATCCAGAGCCATGGCCTGCGTTATCTGCTGTTGAGAACCGAACGTAGCAACATCTATTTCGGGCGTTTTCTCGGAACTGCTATTTTTTCTACGGCGGTGATGGGAATTATTGTTGTTACGATTACGTTTTATCTCGGTATGAAGACCAGAATCTATCCTGCGCCGGCCCTGGCAGGTTGGGCGGTGCACGGTTTTCTGGCTCTGGCGATTCTTATGGTGCCCTACATCGCTGTTTGTTCGCTGATTTCTGCATCAGTGGATTCACCGTTTCTTTCTCTGGTCTTAGCGAAGTTGACGATCGCCGGTGTTTTACTTATAGGGGTCCTGGGCAGCCTTGCCTGGAAACCGGCGAAATATTTCATTTATGCCTTACCGTGGGGATGGCAAAGTAATCTGCTCCATCCGGAGCCGGCCCATTTGCTGGGTGCAGCTTTAGCGTGTCTCTTGTATACGGGAGTGTTTCTGATGCTGGGGTATTACCGCTTTGAGAGGCGCGATCTGTAGGTTTGAAAATGACGCATGTTGTATCTATAAAAGGATTATCAAAGAGATTTGGACGGATTCAGGCCCTTAGTAATGTATCCTTTGAGGTTCCGTCACATTCCATCTTTGGCTTACTCGGCCCCAACGGTGCCGGAAAGACCACACTATTTTCCATTATTGCTGACTTCCTGAAGGCGGATGCCGGCACGGTTGAGGTCCTCGGCATTGATACGCGATACATTTGGCGTTTGCGTGGACGTCTGAGTATTCTGCCACAAGATGCGCAGTTCCAGCGCAATGTGCCGATCCTGGAGCAGCTCGTTTTTTTTCGGTTACTCGCCGGTCGTACAAAGCGACAGGCCCGGGAAGAGGTCGTACACAGTCTTGAGCTGGTCGGGCTGCAATCGGTCGCTAAAAGGCGGGTGAGTAGTTTATCTCACGGTATGGTTAAACGGTTGGGCATTGCTCAGGCGTTTCTTGGGCATCCGGAAGTTATCCTTCTTGATGAACCCACATCGGGGCTCGATCCGGCCAGTGCCCGGCAGATTCGAGATCTGGTCAAGCAATTACAGGAACGCGCAACTATCATAGTCAGTTCCCACAATCTGGGGGAGGTCCAGGAACTGTGTGACCATGTGGCGATTTTGAACCATGGCAATCTGGTTCTGGCCGGTTCGGTTGACGACATTACTCGTGCCGATCGCGAATATAATCTGTGCCTGTCACGACCGCTACAAAATAGCGAACTGCAACAGCTAAGCTCAATTGAGGGCGTGCGCAGCATAAAAATGCTATCTCATCCAGGAGCCCATCAGGGCAAAGGGGCGGCAGAGTATTTAGTGACACTTAATTTATCTGCCGACCATGTCGAACAGGATGCTGTTATTGCCGCTATTCTGCGCAGTGTTCTGGATATGGGCGTCACACCACGTAAGCTTACTGAAGGCCGCAGTCTGGAAAGTCAATTCCTGGAAGTAACCGGTGGGCAAAGCGGTCATGCCGTAATTCTTGATTCCGCTGAATAATCCTGGTTTTGAGCTGGTCTAAAACCCGTAGTCACTGGCTTTCGCAGGAATGACAATTTCGTGTTGCGTCGCCGTTTCGGCGACGGCTAAACGAGCCGCGCAATAAATTGGGGGGCAACAATTCGTATCTCGTGAAGCATATTTCGCATAAACTCGAATATCGAAATACGAAATACGAAACAAATTAAAATTTTCGAAATTCAAATGTTCAAAAGGCACTTTTGAGCGTGCAAGGGACGTTGAGACGTATGTCTAACTACCAGCACAGGGCTTTTTTGGTACCTGCCAGATAGGGGCCGCAGCCACTACGTTCTACCTCAGGCCCACAAATGAAGCTTAAGTCCTTTAAGCGACAAAAGTTAGGTAGCAGATTCCGTTTTTATGGAAGGATAATGCATTCCCGGCTATTTTTTAAAATTACTGTAACGAATCGGCGCATTTGTCGTCTAAAAGTTAGGCGAGCTATATTTTATGAGCGAAGAGCAAGCATTTATTGAGCTGGTTGGACTGGCCCAGCAGGGCCATGAAAACTCTTTGAATCAACTGGCCCAGCAGGTCAAGGGGAGATTGTACGCATACATATATCGCGTAACCTTAGACTACCATTTGAGCCAGGATCTTTCTCAGGAGGCACTACTGTCAATGGTTAAATCTCTTGGTCGTCTTAACAAGGCCGAGCGTTTCTGGCCTTGGGTATATCGTATTGCTCAGAGCAAGATACAGCAGCATTACAGGACTAAACAAAGACAAGCGGCGTATACCGCATCAGCCGTTTATAGGGATTTTGTCTCACAACGCGCCGATTATCGTCAAGACGATGTATTGCGTGCGTTGGTTCAAAAGGAACTGTCGAAAAAGGTTATTGTGGCGATGAAGGAATTGAGACAACAATATCGGGCAGTGCTGTCGCTACGTTGTTTTGACCGATTGTCTTATTCAGATATAGGCCTGGCGATGGAGTGCAACGAAGTCAAAGCCCGCGTTTTATTCTACCGTGCCAAACAAGCTCTTAAGAAACAGTTGGCTCGTCGGGGCCTGAGCAAGAGCTTGCTTTTGATGTGCCTTGGTGTGTTCGGCAAGTTGACTGCTCCAGCCGAGGCTGCCTGGTCATCTGTCACGGTAACGGCCGCCTCGGCCAAAGTGGGTCTACCAACAGCAGTTATTGCTACCGCCACCACGAAGCTTGGGGTGGGGACTGTGGCAGCGGCAGTAGCGGTGCTGGCAACCGTGGGGAGTGTTTCCATTTTGTCGGAGCCGCCTTTGCCGGAGAGAGCCGAGGTCAAAAGTTTTCACTACACCATTCAGTCACGCAATAACAGTCCGGGCGCTGTCAGCAGTTTGAGTAAAGGGGCCTACGAACAAAGGTATTATTTCCCAGATGGAGTTGACGGCCCGATGTTTATGCGGATGCAGCGTTGGGACCCACAGCAAAAAAATGAACTCTGCTCCTGGCTTCAGAATGACCAGGCCAATTATTATTACCATGGTGGCGAAAAGCAGATTTATATCAGCAACTACCGCCTGTGGTTGAGCAGTTTGAGAGTCCGTCGTCTACCCACTGATACTGCTGAATTCACAAGTTTTCTTTCGGAAGTTGAAGGTGATACAAAAGGTGTCAAATATACCCGTGACAGGAAGACAGGGCTGTTGGTTAAGGCCATGGACAACAGGTTTGTTGATGCGCGGCATTTCCGGACTACTTATAGTTATGACACCTTAGATGAGGGCCAATTTCGATACAATTGGCCTGCTGAAGTTCCTGAAGTTGATGAGCGCGACCAAATGCACAAAAGAGGATGGACATATTTTCGCGTTTCCGGCGAAATGGACGGCCAAAGCATTTCCGGCCGGGGACGGATTCCATTTGTTTATGGTACCGCTGCGGAACACTCCGGCTGGATGACATTAAATATTGGGGACGAACTTGAGATAATCGACTGCAGCGGTGGTGCGCATTTGCGTTTCGTCGGGAAGAGTTTAATAGCCGCTTATCCGTCAGGGACTTTCTTCAAGGGTTTAGCCCGGCCCTGGATGGGCATGCACACAATAGATATTGTGCGTCGAGACGCCGCCAGACAGAAGGTATGGTTTGAGACAACCCAAGCCAGGAACAAGAAGGATATACTTGTCACGCTTACTCACGAAAAGGACCGTATCGATACTGAGCTCACATATACGATCGATTTGGAAAATGATATTATAAAGAGCATCAGATTCAAGGTGAACAGCAGGACTAAAGGGTGGCTGACGTTCTTATACCTTCAGGATATAGATGCTGTTGATGATGAATTCATCGAACCGGTTGTATTGGATGACCCACAAGTTCCCATGCGCCGAAGCCCGGGGATGCTATGGTTGGTCTATTTGGCTGAGGGAAACTTAGGCAAGTAAGCTCAAAAAGGTAGGTGCGGTGGTATTCTCCTGTTATCCCGGCTGCGAAATGTCAGGCATTTTCGCTGCTTGTGCCCTTCGACTCTGCTCAGGATCGGAGACTTAACTGTTGCTTGATATTAAAGCCCTGTCTTCGGACAGGTTTTTTTTATTGAACGATAGGATAACAAAAGTTATGATGATATTATGGTCGCTATAAGAAGACAGCAGAATGAAACCATAAAAACTTTACAGCAGGCAGATGAGATACAGGCAGCAATTGATTACGGGATTGATATAGCCATGCTCATTGACAATATTAACAGAGACGTCTGTGACCGTATCAGACGACATCAAATAGCACTTAATACTGCGGAGAAACTTCGTAAAGCGAAACATAAATGACAAGCAATTTTTTTAACCTGCTGGAACTGCTGGTCAAAGCCGGTGTTGATTTTATAATAGTCGGTGGTTTCGCAGGTGTTGTATATGGCTGTACTTACATAACACAGGATATAGATATCTGTTGTGACTTTTCAGTTGATAATTTGCTCCTCCTTCAAAAGGCACTTTCAAACGTGCACCCGGTTCATCGTATGACGGGCAACCGGCAACAACTTGAACTGACTAAAGAGAATTGCAGCCAGTATAAGAACCTCTATCTTGATACTGACAGTGGCCAACTCGACTGTCTGAGCTTTATTGACGGCCTTGGCGATTACCAGAAAGTAAAACAGGCGAGTGAGCTTATTAGAGTTGAAGATATACAACTACGTGTGTTGAACCTTGATGCCTTAATAAAGGCAAAAAAGGCTATGAATCGACCTCGTGATAAAGAGGCTATCTTACAACTTGAAGCAATAAAGAAGCTCAAAAAGCTCTAAATATTTCTGGTAATAAGTCTTAAGCAGGCAAGCATAGGGAGAGACTCAGGCCTTTCGCTGCCGGCTTAACTGTACTTGTTTATGAAAAGCCCTGCTCTTGTAGCAGGGCTTTCTTCATTTGTGCGAGATACGATTAACGAGATACGAGATACGCGGCCGCAGGCCGGTTCGGGGCTTTTTTAGTGCAAAAATCAAAGTGCAAAATGCAAAATTGCAGAAGACCTTGCAGAATTTTATGTGTTGACGGGAATTGCGGGTTTTTGAGTTTTCGGGTTGATTTTAGTTGACTATCGGCCTTAATAAAAACCGATATACTGCTTGCCAAATCCATTAAAGTAAAGTAGAATATGGAACGTAAATAATCAAGGAGACTTTTAACATAGGAGATATCATGAAACAGTACCGACTTCTTATCAGTATCCTCTGTCTTACGGTCCCGGCGATTATCGCTGAAAATGCCAAGGCAGAGCAAGCAGTGCAGTATTATAAAGACGGCGATGTCGGGGTTTTCTCGGCAAGTGTTGAGATACCGGCCGATATCACCGTCGATACAACGGTATTCACCGCACGAGCGAGTAATGAGAAAATTTACCTGTTATACGTTCAATCTCCGCAGTCGCTGGCCGAACGTCTGACGGAAGCGATGCACCCCTTCCATCGACTTAATCTGTCCGGGACCAATCTGTTCGCGATAGGAAAAGCCTGCTTGATATATGCCAATGACTACGACGACAAATTCCCACCAAATCTACAGGAGCTGGTTGAGAAAGCCGAGCTTTCACCCAAGTGTCTTGAATCGCCGCGCAAGCCGAAGAATTTTGAAGGCCCCAGCTACATATACATTTCGGGGCAGACTACGGCGATGCACCCGAGAAATATTATTGCTTATGAAAATCCTGAGTTTTGCAGCGACAAGATTAACGTTCTGTTTATGGATACTCACGTCGAGGTGATGAAGCCGGATGAATTCTTAGAGGACCTGGAAGCAACTTACAAACGTCTCGGCAGAGAAATGCCGGAGATTCGGGCGGAAGCCCGCGAGCCAGCCAGGCCGGAGCCGAAAGTACCAACTGCTCGTTATATTAAAGTCTTTGGACGCTTCCAGGGCAGCGGCAAGGTCAAGCTGAGCGTTTACGGACGCGACTCGGCTGAGCTGCTGGCCAAGCCAAAACTCATCGCATCGGTTGAGCTAAAGCTTCCCTCAGCGGACGGCGGAAATGCGGAGCTGCTCAAGGAGTGGGCAACGGAGCAGACGAAGGAATACATAATTCGAGTGCTCGATAGCCCGCACAGCAGCTACTACCAGTATTGGCTGCTGCAGTCCGAGAAGAAGTATGGCCTGTCGGACAGTTTGTTCCGTGATGCGTTCCTGGGCAGGAGAGGTCGATGGGATAGACGACCGGACCTTTATGCAATGACGACGGGTGCGCTGGCCATTCAGGAATCGCTGCAATTGGAGGAGATGACCGGCCGACGCGACATTCCATCAGGGCGCAATGTTCCAATCAGTACCCTCGAAGGTCCCGATATCAAATCGCATCCTTTCAAGGAAATGCTTCAAGGGCGAAGGCCCAGGACATTTGCTGTTGCCTCGCTTATTCCTTATGATAATTACTATTGCCACTTCACAAGCATTTCAAAGGAGATTGCCGCCAGCGACTTATTCAAACAGTGGGGAGCCAGCCTGCTTCGGTCTATCACCGTCACGGCGCGGGACTCAGACCTGCAGTCCCGGTATATGAATCAGCTTTGCATCGACATCTCCGAACTGACCCGATTGCTCGGTGATTTCGTTATTGGTGAGATTGCTATCACCGGGGGCGACCCGTTCCTGAAGGAAGGTAGTGATGTCGCACTTATCATCAAGGTCAAAAGCCGGAGGGTTTTTAATACAATGATGGGGGCCTATGCCAAGAGAATGCTGAAGGCCAATCGGGATGCCAAGGTTTCCGAAAGTAAATACAAGGGAATCACAATTCGCAGCATTGTGACGGCGGACCGCAGAATCTCGTCGCATTCGGCTTACCTCGGCGACTATAAGGTTTATTCGAATTCTATGGACACGCTGAAACTGATTATCAATACCTATGCGAAAAAGCGAAAGTCTATGGCCGAGAACCTTGACTTTAAGTATATGCGAACCATATTTCCGGGAACGGCGGCGGCCGAAGATGGTTTCATCTATATGTCGGATCCCTTTATCCGAAAGTTACTCAGCGCCAGATGGAAGATTGAGGCGCAGCGGCGCATCATTTGTCAGACCCACCTGCGTATGATTGCTAACGCCGCAACTATGTACCGCGCAGAGATGCGTAAGAAACCATCAATCGAAACCCTGATTGAGGAGAAGTATCTGAGCGAAAAAGTGAACCGGTGCCCCGACGGTGGGACCTATTCACTTGGCGAACCGGGCCGTACCTTTTGCACGGTCCACAACTGCCTTCAGTATTGCACGCCTATCTCCAGCGTTACTCTGGAGGAGGCCGCGAAGGCCGAAGCAGAAGACTACAAGCAGTTTGTCAGGCGGTATAACGATTTCTGGAGTCGGTACTTTGACCCGATAGGTATTCGCCTCCGTCTCGGAAATCGTATCGAGGCGGAGACCTGTATCCTGCCGCTGATCGAGAACAGCATGTACAACCGACTCCGCGAGATAGTCGGCGGTGAACCGGTACAATTAGGCTCGCAAGTCCTGACAGACCGCACCATTGCTTCGATAACCAGTAAATTGCATCTTGATAGTGAGATACTCAAAGAGATTGATAAGATGCGGAGCCAAATTTTTCACACACTTCCACCAATCAGAGACTGCCTTGGGGACAGTCTATCACTAAACTTCTACGACAGCGATGTGCTTTTTACCTTTGCCGAGGAGGGTATGGGTATGTTCGGCGGCTGGATGGACCTGGAGGAGCAAATCATAGTCGGTTTGATCGCTTCGTCAATCAACCTTCCGCTTTACGCCGTGGTCGATCTTAAAGACGAACAGCTCGGCAGGACTTTCATTCGCAAATTTCTCAAACTGTTTCAGCGGCAGTCTGCGGCAGAAGGCCGGGGCTTTGGCTCCGAATTTGCCATCGAACGTTATTCGGCAGGTCAACATAAGGGTCATACCATCAATACGCTTGTTTTGCGTCTTTTGGTAGTGAAGTTTCGCCTCCACTACGCGATTGCCTCGCAGCGTCTGATTGTGTCGACAAAACGTTACGTGCTCGAAAAAGTCCTGGATTCTCTCGATGCGATGCAGTCCGGCGGAGATGCCAGCGCCGTCGGGAATGTTCAACTGAACATCCAGCCACGGGCATTTGACCGGCTCCGCCCCATTGTCAGGATTGGCTGGCAGGAACGGATGCGGGAGGCCTGTCTAAAAAACATCGAACCTGTTCGTGTTCTGGTCGAATGTTACGATGCGACTGAAAAGACCCTGAATGCAACCAGCAAGAAAGTTGAGGGTGTGACCGTGCGATGCCCATCCGGAGGTGCCTATAAGTACGATTCGGCCCGCGACATCGTTTACTGCACTGTTCATGGTAACCGCAACCATCCACGCCAGCCGGTACAGGTCAGAGAGAACGAGGGACTCCTGAACTTCATCAGTCGAATGACCGACTTTTCTGTAAGGTTTCGGTTCACAGAGGAAGGCATAATGACAAAAGTAGCTTTTGAACTGGAATCGAAAAAAAAGAATTAACCGCGGAGGACGCTGTCCTTGGGACTCCTCCACAGGATGCCTTACGGCATTACGGAGAGAGCACAGAGAAAGGAAAAAATAAACGAGAAAAAAATAGATTCCTGCTCCGTCTAAAGCCGGATCTTCGACTTCGCAGGAATGACAATAAAGCGTCGCCGGTGGGCGTAACAACCCCCAGTGAAACTGGGAGCTAAACATTTTTTGAGATTGCTTCGCTTTGCTCGCAATGACATTTCTTAATAGATCCCTCGACTCCGCTGCGCTTCGCTCGGGATGACAGCAAAAAGGTCGCCCCAGTACGGATTGCAGGCTGGCAACTCGCCTCAGATGTGGTATTAGGCCATCGGCACGTGTTTGCTGTCTTTTGTCATTTGAGGTTTGGATTTGTTTAGAGCTTCGGATTTAGTGCTTAGTGCTTCGATATACGCGATACGCAATACGCGATACGCAATACGCAATACGAAACAAACCCGCAATTCCCGCCTGCCCCCAGGGTGAGCTCCTGCGCACCCACAAGCCGGGGTCAATTCTAAAAATCCGCGTTAATCTGCGTCCAAAAAAATTCTCTTGACATCTAACTTTGCACAATGTATAATACCCAGCTAATATATAGAAAGTCAATACTGTATCCTAAATTCGGAGGTGTTCCCAATATCGAAGATCCGGCGCCTTTTGACGGAACCAATGAACCATGAACTAATTAACCAATTAACCATGAACAATGAACCATGAACCAATGAACCAGTTAACCACTCACAAGCATCGAGCATCGAGTATCGAGCATCGAGTATCCAGCATCGAGTATCCAGCATCGAGTATCCAGTATCGAGTATCCAGAATCGAGAATCGAGCATCGAGTATCGAGCATCGAGTATCCAGCATCGAGTATCCAGTATCGAGTATCCAGTATCGAGTATCCAGTTATTTACGTGCCTATAAGGCACCTCTACATCTGTCGAGAACGCTCTACAAATCGCACCTTTTATGCAAAACAAAGCCAATTTCCGAAAAAGTCAAATGAACGTAAAGTCTTTTCATACAGTGGATTATGAAAATAAATCCAATTGGACACTTGGTGAAAACAAACCCAATTTGCCGAATGCCCAAATGAGCGTAAATTCAATATTAACAAAGGATTATGAAAGAAATGACATTTTCGCAGTCCCGGAAAACAAAGCCAATTCAAACCCAATCAAACCCAATCTCGAAACAACTCCAGGGCACGCTAAAACAAGGAAAGGATAAGCTATGAAATCGAAAAATTATCTGGCAGCTTTGCTCGTGCTGGTTCTTAGTATGGCCCAGCTCACTTTCGCCACCGCACTGGACGACTATGTAGCGGCACCGGATACGAACTACCGTTATAGTCTTGCCGACACCGTCAAAGGCAAGGGCTACACCGCCTACATTTTGGATATGACTTCGCAGTCCTGGCGCAGCAAAACCGAGGTGGACAGAACCCTGTGGCAGCATTGGTTGACAATAATTAAACCCGACAAGGCCGGCGGCAACAAAGCGCTGCTCTTTATAAACGGCGGCAGTAACGGCGGGTCTGCTCCGAAGTCAGCCGACTCGATATTGGCCCGTATCGCCCTAATGTCAAACACTGTTGTCGCGGACCTGCGGATGGTGCCAAACCAGCCTTTGACATTCCCTGACGGCGGCGGCCCTCGAAGTGAAGATGCGATTATTGCTTACACCTTTGACAAGTGCATAAACACCGGCGACGAGACCTGGCCGCTGCTGCTGCCGATGGTCAAAAGTGCCGTACGCGCAATGGATACGATTGAGAGCTATCTCTCATCCGTTTCTGAGGGGAAACTGAAAGTAAATAAGTTTGTGGTTTGCGGAGCGTCCAAGCGCGGCTGGACTACGTGGCTGACTGCAGCTGTTGATTCGCGGGTCATCGCGATTATGCCGCTCGTCATCGACGTGCTGAATATGGATGAGTCGATGAAGCACCACTTCAGCGCCTACGGCTTCTATTCCAGCGCCATCCAGGATTACGTGGATATGAATATCTTCGACCGCCTCGATACCCCCCAGGGCCAGGCCCTGATAAAATTCATCGACCCCTATGAGTATCGCAGCCGCTATACAATGCCTAAATACCTGATAAGTTCTACCGGCGACCAGTTCTTTCTGCCGGATTCAGCACAATTCTATTTTCACGGCCTCAAGGGCCAAAAATACCTTCGATACGTCCCCAATACAGACCACGGCCTTGGCGGCTCAGATGCTCCCTTTAGTATGTTCGTGTTCTATCAGTCCGTCCTGGCCGATTCGCCGCGTCCGAAATTTTCCTGGGCCTTGAAGGATAACAGATTAGTCACCTGGCAGATTAGCGGCACCCCGACTGCGGTCAATCTGTGGCAGGCCAGCGCTTTAAAAACGCGGGATTTTCGCCTTGAGACCATCGGGCGTGCCTGGAAAAGCTCTCCTCTCACAGACCAGGGCGGCGGGGTATATGTAGCTAAGGTCCCGAAGCCGAAAGAAGGCTGGACCGCCTTTTTCGTCGAGTTGATTTACGATAGCGGCGGAGAATTTCCTTACAAGTTCACGACCCAGGTGTACGTAGTGCCGCAGCGTCTGCCCTTTGCGGATAAGCTCAGCTTCGACAGCGATGTTGACCTTGAGAGCTTGACCCGGCAGGAGATTTTCGCTGCTTCGCCTTAACTGCGCTTGATATTAAAAGCCCTGCATTTTTGCAAGGCTTTTTTTCTTCCCTGTTCCTTATTCGATATTCGTTTTGGGGTTTTTCTGCGCACATATAAATGCTGATTAAACGGTTTTTCTCCTTGTTTTTGTCTCCCCATTTACGTTATAATGTAACCATATGACCCCATTTATCCAAACATTTCAAAAAGCAATGCTGCTCACAGCCGCTATTTGCTGCCTTGTGTCAGGCAGTTTTCTATTTGCGCAGTGCCCGCAATTTGCCCCCGGCTTCTCGACGGGAACGATTCAGTCCGGTGATATAGATGAAGCTTCCGGGCTCGCTGCCAGCCGCAAAAATCCGTATGTATTGTGGACCCATAACGACAAGGGCGGTTCTGCCAGACTTTTCGCAATGAATATCGACGGCACACATCTGGGCATATACAATCTCTTCGGCGCCTCAAACAGGGACTGGGAAGACATAGCTGTTGGCCCCGGGCCGGTCGGCGGTCTCAATTACATTTACGTTGGTGAAATAGGAGACAACGACGGCGTCCATTCATCCATTATGGTCTATCGGGTCCCTCTGAGCCTCAGGTTGATGCCAATCAATCGCCGGTTGAGCTTACAGTGACCGGTGTAGAGACTATAACACTCCAGTACCCCGATGGAGCGCGCGACGCCGAAGCCCTGATGGTCGACCCTCTTACAAGGGATATTTATATCATCTCAAAACGCGATGAACATCCAAGACTATATCGCGCACCATATCCGCAATCGACAACCCAGACAACAATTATGGAATATAAGTGCGAGCTTCCCTGGCAGGCTTTGACATACTGGGACTGGGTGACTGCGGGCGACATCTCGCCGGATGGTTCAGAAGTAATCGTTCGCAGCTACGACAACGGCTCAATCTGGCAAAGACCCTCTGATGCAAATCTCTGGGACGCCTTCGGTCAGACCGAATGCCCTGTGCAGTTGCTTACCGGCTCCGAAACTCTCCGCGAGGCCGTCTGTTTTGTAAGTGGTTTTGCGTGCGGATATATGACGACCAGCGAAGGCACGCACTCCCCCATCAATTATTTCCCCAGAATATTCAAAGCCGATCTGGATGAAAACTGCCACGTCGATTTCCGCGACTTTAGCTTTTTGGCCTCCGCCTGGCTAAGTGCTCCGGGTGATGACAATTGGAATTCTGACTGTGATATATCGGACCCTAACGATTCTTTTATTGATGCAAACGACCTCGCTGTATTTGTCGGTGATTGGCTTACAAATAAATAGTCGAATAAATTCACCGCAGCGAAGAATCCGGATTGGCAATCGTCAATCGTAAATCCCCCATGCCATCCTGAGCCCCGGCCTGCGAAATACCGATTAGAGTTGTTTCGAAATTGGGTTTGATTGGGTTTGATTGGGTTTGAATTGGCTTTGTTTTCCGGGACTGCGAAAATGTCATTTCTTTCATAATCCTTTGTTAATATTGAATTTACGCTCATTTGAGCATCCGGCAAATTGGGTTTGATTGGGTTTGAATTGGGTTTGTTTTCACCAAGTGTCCAATTGGATTTATTTTCATAAGCCTTTTGTGATAAGATACTTACATTCACTTGACTTTTTCGGAAATTGGCTTTGTTTGTTAAAAAAGAGCTGATTTGTAGAGGCTCCTCTACAGTTGTAGAGGGCCAATTAGTCGTTAGTCGATAGTATTTAGTATATAGCCGGTTGAGGCCGGGACGGCCGGCGCTGTTTTTAATAGTTCTCTTCGCTTCGTCCCGCACCAATTCGTTATTCACTATTCGGTCTCCTCAGGATGCCTTACGGCAAGACCATTCACTAACGATGTTTTTTTCAAAATGGCTCCCTGCCTAAGGCATGCAGGGATTCGTGGGCGGCTTGCCCGACTCGTGCGGTTCTCCGCTATATCTGGCGCCCCCCACAGGGAAAGGGGCAAGCCCCCCACAATCAGATAGGGGCAAGCCCCCCAATCAGGTAGGGGCAAGCTACGGAGGGGTATTTTAACAGAAATTCAAAGAAAAGTCAAGAAGAAAAACGAATAAAAAAGAATTCACCGCAGAGATCGCGGAGGGCGCAGAGAAAAATCAAATCTAAGAAAATTGTTAGACGCAGATTACGCGGATTTCACGGATTTTTTTGCCACGAATTAACACGAATTGGCACGAAGTTTTTTTTGTACGGAGATAGAAGTATATAAGTATATAAGTATATGCATATATACTAATGTAGTGCTTTAAGGGTCATGGTTTTTTGCCACAAAGACTCGTGCTACGTAGCAAGTACTTCGCAGAGTAGCACACGAAGACATAAAGAAAAAATTAGACGCAGATTAACGCAGAGAACGCGGAGAGTTTTTAGCCAGCTTTGGCGTCTTTGTCCGAATCTTTGTTCGATGCAAGCATCTACAGAAGCTTCGTCCACAGTCGCCGGGCCATTTTGCAATGTCCCATTTGTGAAGCCGGCTAAAGACGGGTTCTATTAACCGCGGAGGACGCAGAGAAAAATTTAGCCACGAATT
>JAUWBI010000122.1 GCA_030601745.1 Phycisphaerae bacterium | reverse complement strand
GCTCTATGCCACCGGCGTGCGTGCCAGTGAGTTAGCGGGCCTGAAAACCAGCGATTTGAACCTTGATATCGGCTACTTACGCTGCCTGGGCAAAGGTAATAGAGAACGCATAATCCCAATCGGCAAAGCTGCCATCGCAGCGACAGTCGAGTACCTGACCCACCCTGACGGGCGGCCGAAGCTGGTCCGCCCGGGCGGATTCAGCGACGATTTTCTACTGCTTTCCCGAACAGGCCGGCCCTTGAGTCGTATTGAGATTTGGAGATTAGTTAAAAAGTATGCAATTCGTGCAGGTATACCCGGAAAGCTGACCGTTCATACATTGAGACATTGCTTCGCAACGCATCTGTTGGCCGGTGGAGCCGATTTGCGAAGCGTCCAGGAAATGCTCGGACATGTGGATATAGCCACCACCCAGATTTATACACACGTTGACCAGGAAAGGTTGCGAAGTATTCACAAAAAATTCCACCCAAGGCCGTAAGTTAATTGCCGATTGCCGAATTCCAATTGGCAATTGAAAATTGTAATCGTAAGTAGCCGGTTGACTTGGGTGGGTTTTGGGATTATTATGGTTAAATTGAGACGCAGATTTTTGTTTAAGGTCATCCGAGTGAGTGCAAAACGGCTATGTCTGGTAATATTGCTGTTGGTGATAGGGTGCCAACAGGCCGGCATTGGTGCAAATAATCCGACCTTGCGAACTAATGAAGCAATCGCAGAGGCCGAGCTTGACAAGCAATTGAAAATCAACAGGGATGCCTTGCTAAAAGGCACAAGTGAACAGATGCGTATCGATGCGGCGACTGTAATGCTGTTTAGTGAAAACCCCCTGGCCAGAGAAATTCTACTTGACGTACTGAAGCAGACTGAAAATAGCGCTGCCAGAGTAGCTGTCTGCAAGGCATTGAGTCAAACCAGGACTGCGAAGGAACCTGTAAAAAACAAGAACGACTTTATCCAGCCGCTGCTCGAGATATTGACCACCGAGGAGGATTTTGACAGGGCCAAATTGGCCGCTGAAGCAACCTTGATTTTCGAGTATGAGCAGATACAGCAGCGACTTGAAAAAATAGTAACAGACACTTCACTGTCGGCCAAAGCAAGATTGAATGCAATATATGCGTTGAAGCTTCAGCCCGCTAAGGAAGCGATACTCAAACTTATGGATTTGCTTGATGACTCTGAAAAACAGATAGCTGACGCGGCAGAGAAGGCCCTGATATCCCTGAACATACCCGTAGGTGAAGACGCCGGAAGTCGCAGGCAAATCAGGGATGAATTCAACCGCATGGGCAAAGATGAATTTCTGAGGGTTTGGAAAATTCGCCAACAGCAAGAAAAGCGGATGCGCGAGCTGGTAATTCAATTGAACTTGTGGAAAGGCAAGTATTTATCTGCATTGGGTAAGAGATACGATGCCATCAGCGATGACGCAGATAAAGGTAAATTTTTAGCTGAGCATCTGGGTGATTCAGAGACGGATGTAAGATTGTGGGCGCTGGGAAAGGTTTCTCAATGGCGGATAGGAACGACACCAAAATCAAAAATGCCCACTGAGCTTGGGCCCATTTTGGTTGGTTTGATTTCGGACCAGGACAGAAGTGTTCGGCTGAAAACAGCAAAGCTGCTGTCTTTGATGGAGGAGTTGAATTCAGCCGAAAAACTTCTTGAACAAATCAAAACCGAACAGGACGATGAGGTCAAAATGGAGCTGTTCGTTGCGCTCGGCAGAGCGTGTTACTACGCCTTTTCGCCCACTTCAGGGATCAAGGTCCCCAAGGAAATAAGAAAACAGACCCTCGAATGGGCTGCAAAGTACCTGTCCGAGAAGGAGCCGAAAAAGGTGCAAAAGGGTGCGGAAGTCATAAAAAAGCTCCTTGAGCAGGACGGATTAACTTCGGGCGATGTTGACAAGTATCTTGGTTTGCTTGCCGAAAGATATAACCAGCAGAAGAAGGAAGCTGACGGGACCCTACGCGGAGAATTGCTCGGTGCAATGGCAGGCCTGTGCGCACAGAGTGTTTACAAAGCTGAATCAGCCAAGCGTTTTGCAGCTTTATTTGAAGAAGCTCTGCGTGACGAAACAGATTTGGTTCGAGAAGCAGCCGTAAGTGGGCTTGTCTATATTGACAAAGCAAAGGCAATTAAAATATTGAGAGATTTTGTTAAAGATAACAGTGAAATCGTCAGGAAGAAGATAATAGAGCTCGCCGGTGAAGTTGGAAACCAGGATGATTTGGTTTGGATGAGGGAAAAGATAGGTTTGACCACCGAAGGTGAGCCGGCCTGGCAGGCAATGCTCAAAATATTCAAACGCTCTGAAGCCGCCGTCCTGGCCGAATGGATAGACAA
Source organism: Phycisphaerae bacterium (assembly GCA_030601745.1). Lineage (GTDB taxonomy): Bacteria > Planctomycetota > Phycisphaerae > Sedimentisphaerales > Anaerobacaceae > JAUVYQ01. The sequence goes on along the minus strand of JAUWBI010000122.1, from coordinate 4,988 downwards.
ATTCGACTCGCCAACGCCAAATACTAAAGGCAAGTTATCTGATGAGCAAAAGGTCTCTTTTCTTGAGATGGCAGAGCGAAAGGCCGCTGGCGAAAATAAGCTGAAAATGCTCAAAAATATTAGAAGGAAATTGGCTGACCTTTACAAGAAAAGCGGCGATTTTGAAAAAGCGGCAAAGTATTTAGGGATGACGCTTAAAGATGCCCGGACCGCCGAGCAAAAAGAGCCGATTCTGGCCGACCTGATGGATGTGTATTTGAGATGGCCAAATGTAAAGTCCGCGAAGGATTTGGTGGCTAATTGCCTACTGGAAAAGGACTTAGACCCCAACGGTGCCGTTGTGGGCGTAATTGACAATTATCTAAGCAACCCGCCTGCCGGAACTGACCCTAAGGCGGTGTTAAAAGCACTAACCCAGATAAATACCTCCTCTGAAAGACCAAAATGGCTCGAGCAGGTGAAACTCTGGGCCGGCCGTCTTGGCCGGGCCAAAGAGTCGGATAAGCCAGAAGAAGGCGGTAATTAACCGGGATTTAGTTTGTAATTGACGCAAGTATGTGTATGCTGTTGCGGTGATACAAGGGTGGTTTCAATGTGATTTTTTGCAAGAAAGTAAAAAAAATATAAAAATTTTTAGTTTTTTCCCGTTTTTTAGTTTTTATGTTTGTAATTTTACTGTTTATTCTATAGAATACTAGGTTTATATTAAAAGCTGACGGGAGTTATGGGTTTCTACGCTCATTTTATGGGTTTATTGAGGCAGAAAGAGAGGGTTTAGTTCATCTTTTGCGACTTGGAAGCTGGGGAGACTTGTTCTTTGTTATTCAATTCACCGCAGAGCGGCGAACGGTGAATTTGGTATTGCTGCTGTAGCTCAGTGGTAGAGCGCGTCCTTGGTAAGGACGAGGTCATGGGTCCAAGCCCCATCAGCAGCTAAATGCAAGCCCCGTAAGTTGGCCGTTGGCCTTACGGGGCAAGCAGGTCAAGCTGAGATAGCTTGCCCCGCAGCAAAAGCGCTTCGGCTCACGACGTTTTGGTGCGGGATATCAGCAATCTTGGCTGTGAGTTGATTATATGGGAATTCGATAGGCGAGTGAATAAATACTAACCCGGCACATTGGAGGTTTATATTAAGATGGCTAAGGCAGTATTTGAGCGGACAAAACCACATATCAATATTGGAACCATTGGTCATATTGACCACGGTAAGACGACTCTGACGGTGGCGATTATGAAGCGGCTGGCGCATAAAGCCGGTGGGGGCAACGTCAAGGAGTTTGACGATATCGATAATGCCCCCGAAGAGAAGGAACGCGGCATCACGATAAACACCGCGCACGTGGAATATGAGACGCCCAAGCGTCACTATGCCCACGTTGATTGTCCTGGGCACGCCGATTACGTCAAGAATATGATTACCGGAGCGGCCCAGATGGACGGTACTATTCTGGTTGTGGCGGCCAACGACGGTCCTATGCCTCAGACCCGCGAGCATATCCTTCTTGCGCGTCAGGTCAATGTGCCGAAGATTGTCGTCTTCCTGAATAAAGTGGACCTGGTTGACGACCCTGAGCTGCTGGAGTTGGTTGAGCTGGAGATAAGGGAGCTGCTGAGCAAGTATGAATTTCCCGGCGATGATATTCCTATTATAAAGGGCTCGGCCTTGGCGGCAATGAAAGATGAGGGCAAGACCGACGAGACCTGCAAATGCATTGATGAGCTGATGGAGGCGGTTGACGAGTATATACCGATTCCAGAGAGAGAGATTGACAAGCCGTTTCTTATGCCGGTTGAGGACGTTTTCAGCATTAAAGGCCGGGGTACGGTCGGCACAGGCAGGATTGATCGCGGCAAAGTCCGCGTTGGCGAGGAGGTTGAAATCGTTGGGCTTGCAAAAGAGACACGCAAGACGATTGTTACCGGGGTAGAGATGTTTAACAAAACGCTCGATGAGGGCCAGGCCGGCGATAACATTGGCGTGCTTTTGCGTGGCGTGGAAAAGAAAGAATTGGAGCGAGGTCAGGTTGTCGCAGCACCCGGCAGTATTACTCCCCATACCAAGTTTCACGCCGAAGTTTATGTTCTGACCAAGGAAGAGGGTGGTCGTCATACACCGTTCTTTCCGGGCTACAAGCCACAGTTTTATTTCAGAACGACCGATGTTACCGGTTCGGTTCATTCATTAATGAGCCGGGAAGGTAAGAGTGCAGAGATGTGTATGCCGGGTGATAATATAACGATGGAGGTGGAGATTATTTCCCCGATCGCTATGGAGGATGGCCTTCGCTTTGCTATTCGCGAAGGCGGCAGGACAGTCGGTGCCGGTGTGGTAACGAAAATCCTTGCCTAAGCATCTCTGAATAACCGTTGACCTCTGCCAGCAACAAGCAGGGGGTCAAAAGTAAAGGTGCTCGCCTCGGTGAAGTGTAACCTGTTGGCCATCTGCAGGGAAAGGAAATGTTTCTCAAGTAAGCGTGCCTGCTCGGTGGGGAAGATTTTGTGGCTAAAAAGAAGAGTAAAAGAGAGTATGTCTGGCTTGAGTGCAGCCAGTGCAGGGAGAGAAACTATCGCACAAGTGTTAGTGTGGCAGAGGGTACGCCGAAATTAAAGCTCAAGAAATTTTGTAAAAAGGAACGCAAGCATACCGTTCATAAGATACGGCGTAAATAATTGACAATCGGCAACTGACGATTGAAGCGGACTTTTCAATAGTCAATGGGAAATAATCAATAATCAATTGATATTAGGCCAGTAGCTCAATTGGCAGAGCGTCGGTCTCCAAAACCGAAGGTTGGGGGTTCGATTCCCTTCTGGCCTGTTTTGGAGTCTGAAGCGAGATACGACATACGCTTCACGAAATACGAGATTGGTATGGCATTTGAGATTTATAAACGCGGTCAGGGCAAACACACAAGGCTCTGGAGTGGTTTTGGCGCGGCAATAATTGCAGGATTGGGCTGTTGGCGGCTGTATGTAGAGCTGGAGCCCATTAGCTGGGGACTGAGCCGAAGAGCAGCATTGTGGATTGCGACTATGGTGCCCGTTGGTTTGTTTGTTGCCCTGGGCCTTTTGATTTTTTGGTTGATGAATAAACCTACAGTTGCAGATTTTATGATTGCCGCTGAAGGCGAGATGAAAAAGGTTAGCTGGTCGAGCAGAAGGGAAATAGCAGTTTCGACATTTATCGTTATTGTGGTTGTGATTCTTGTAGCTATGCTTCTTGGGGTCACAGATTTAAGTTTTAAAATGTTTTTTGTTTGGCTTTTGTGAGTTCAAAGCTGGCGGAATGATTAGTGGATAATCAGAAAGAGATAAACGCAGAGCAAGAACAATTTGAAAGCGGAAAACAAGGTACGGGGTCAGGCATTAATATGCAGTGGTACGTTTTACGGGTTGCGGCGAATAAAGAAGTGCAGGTCAAAGAAGCTCTTATGCAGAAAGTAGAAAGGGATGATTTAAGCGATATTGTCGGCAGAATAGAGGTTCCCGTTGAGCGGGTTAAGCGCATCCGCGGCAGCAAGCAAACAGTCCATATGCGAAAGCTGTATCCCGGCTATGTTTTTATGGAGATGGAGCCGACCGAGGATGGCCGGGTCAAGGAAAAGGCCTGGTTTATGATTAAGGAAACCTCCGGCGTCGGAGATTTCATCGGCACAGAAGGAATTCCCACGCCGATGCGTGATACGGATGTTGCAAAGATGCTTTTAGAGGCGGAAAGGCCTGAAGAGGCGCCGAGCATCAGAGTCGAGTTTGAGAAAGGCGATATGATTAAAATTCGAGAAGGTGCCTTTGAGAACTTTGAAGGCACAGTCGATTCGATTGACTCCGAGCGCGGGATTGTGAAGGTGATTGTTACGATATTCGGCAGGCCTACACCGTTGGATATAGAGTATTGGCAGATTGAAAAAATATAAATTCGCATTGCGTATTGCATAAGAGGGTATGCAACATACGATATAAAGGTGAAGGATGGCTAAAGAAGTAGCAGTAAAGATTAAATTGCAGGCACCGGGCGGGCAGGCGACACCGGCGCCGCCAATAGGACCTGCTTTGGGTCAGAACGGTGTTAATATCGGCCAGTTCGTTTCGCAGTTCAATGAACGAACAAAAGAGCTTAACGGAACAATCGTGCCGGTCGTGATAAGCGTCTATAAGGACAAAAGTTTCACCTTTGAGGTCAAGAGTCCCCCGGCGGCGGTCCTGCTGAAACAGGCGGCCGAAATCGCAAAGGGCAGCGGCGTTCCGAATAAAGAAAAAGTTGGAAAAATCAGTGCCGAACAACTGCGTAAAATCGCCGAGACCAAATTCAAGGATTTGAACGCATACGATTTGGCCCAGGCCGAAAAAATTATCAGAGGTACCGCACAAAGTATGGGTATAGAAATAGAGGATAGCGTATAGCGGTTAGAAAGAGATTTTCGACCTTTGATTTTTGAATGACGATTGAAAAAAATACGAAATTCGAAATTGTCCGTCGATGTGGCGCCGGATGATGCATTTCGGACTTCGATGCGTCTGTCAGAAGCGTATGTATCCATATTCGACAGTCGGATTTATACGAGATATGAGATTTAGAGGCAAAAGATACAAAAAAGAGTCGCAAGAGCTAACCCCCGCTTCCGCGGGGGCGATGAGTCTGGCCGAGGCGGTCGAAAAAGTCAAATCGTTTAAGTCGGTAAAATTTGACCAGACCATAGAATGTGTGTTGCACCTGGGCATCGACCCGAAGCAGGCCGACCAGTTGATTCGCGGCTCAATATCTTTGCCTCACGGGATAGGTAAGCAGAAAAAGGTCATTGCTTTCTGCGAGGATTCGGATGTTGAGGCAGCCCAAAGCGCTGGTGCCATTGAGGCTGGGTGCGATGAGCTTGTTAAAAAAATCACGGATGGCTGGATGGATTTCGATGTGGCTATCGCATCGCCGAAGGTGATGGGCAAGGTGGGTAAGCTTGGGCGGATCCTGGGGCCACAAGGGAAGATGCCTTCGC
>JAUWBI010000062.1 GCA_030601745.1 Phycisphaerae bacterium | reverse complement strand
CGCGTCCGGGGAATGGCGCAACGAGCGTCGATCTAAACTATGATTTGAGCTGGACGGCCGGCGTTGATGCCACATCCCACGATGTGTACTTCGGCACGACAAATCCGCCGCCGTTCATAGGCAACCAGACTGCCACAACATACGACCCCGGAACAATGCCTGAAAATACTGGGCACTACTGGCGTATCGATGAGGTTAATATGTGGGGCACAACCACCGGTACAAGCTGGCGCTTCACCACTGAGTGGGGCTCACCGCCTAAGTAGTTTGTTACAATTTGATGTCAGGTTAAAGGGCTGTGAGCACCCCGCTTGTAGGTTTTTTTGTTGCCGTGATGGGCAGAAAGGATGGTGTGGAATGAAAAAGTTTAATGGTTCTAAAATTAGCTTGATGCTCATTGGACTTTTGGGCCTGGCTTCCGTGAGTCTGGCAGCAGAGGACACATGGACAGCGAAAGCCGACATGCCGACGGCAAGATATGTTCTATCCAGCAGTGTGGTGGATGGAAAGATATATGCCATCGGGGGAAATCTTAGTGCTGGTCCGACCGTGGAAGAATACGACCCGGCGACGGACACCTGGACAAGGAAAGCCGACATGCCAATGGTAACAGGAGCAGCGGGCAGCAGCGTGGTGAATGGGAGGATTTATGTCATCGGGGGTCTACGGTCTGCCCAGGGAGCACCTTATTCGAGTGTACAAGAATACGACGCAACGACGGACACATGGACAACTAAAGCCAATATGCCAACGGCCAGAGGTTGGGTATCCAGCAGTGTGGTCAATGGGAAGATCTATGCCATCGGCGGCGCACGAGCTTACCAGGGTACAGTTCTTTCGACGGTGGAAGAATACGACCCGGCGACCGACACCTGGACGAGCAAAGCCGACATGCCCACTGCAAGAGCGAGTGTCTCCACAAGCGCGGTGAATGGAAAAATCTATGCTATTGGGGGAACGCTCAGTAACCCATGGTACCAGGGTATCTCCACAGTAGAAGAATACAATCCAGTGACGGATACCTGGACAAGGAAGGCTGACATGCCAACCGGAAGAACATACTTTTCCACCAGCGCGGTGAATGGGAAAATTTACGCTATTGGAGGATTGACATCGGGCGGGGCGGACCATCTTTCCCCGGTAGAAGAATACAATCCAGCGACGAACACCTGGACAAGGAAGGCTGATATGCCAACCGCAAGATCTGGTCTCAGCACCAGCGCGGTGAATGGCAAAATATATGCCATTGGTGGTTGGGTAGGTAGTGGAACAGCTATTTCGACAGTGGAAGAATATACCCCACCTTCTCCTGTCATTGACTTTAACCGTGACGGAAAGATTGACTTCAAAGATTTTTCCATCTTGGCTCAATACTGGCTCCAGGATGAATCATTAGTTGACATTGCTCCACCGCCTCTTGGCGACGATATGGTGGATTTTAAAGATATCGTTGTTTTTGCTGAAAACTGGCTTGCAGGTACGAGGCGGGCGAGTAATCCGCGTCCGGGGAATGGCGCAAGAGACGTCGATATGAACGCTGATTTGAGCTGGACGGCCGGCGTTGATGCCACATTGCACTATGTGTACTTCGGCACGACCAGTCCGCCGCCGTTCATACGCAACCAGACTGCCACAACATACGACCCCGGGACAATGGCTGAAAATACCGGGCACTACTGGCGTATCGATGAGGTCGGTGCCTATGGCACAACCACCGGTACAGTCTGGCGCTTCACGACTGAGTGGGGCTCACCGCCTAAGTAGTTTGTTACAATTTGATGTCAGGTTAAAGGGCCGTGAGCACCTTGGAACGCCGGATTTAAAACCCGGTGGGCCGGTTGCTTCCGGCCTTTTTTCTTGGCTTTAGTTGGAAATCCCCATCATTAAACCCGGATATTTTACTCCTGTTTGAACATTGTCGTAGCTAACTTCATTAACAATCAGGCCTTAGACCAAAAATTCAATATAATCTGCAAAAACTTCTGGACACGAACGCCATTTACATTCACACTAATCCCAATAGATAACACCAATTTTGTACATAATTTTTGTATAAGACAGAAAAAATGAGGGTAGATGAAAGCTCGAAGCAGCATATTTACGGCTCGTTCGCTCAAATGCTTTACACTTCGCAAAGCCCTGAATGTTAAAGGCAATTAACTCAAATAAAAAGGTAGGAGAACGAAGGATGAATTCAGGGAAAATGATGAAGATGGGTATCATGGTTGCGGTCGCGGCCGTCCTCGCCATAGCAGCGGCCGGTTGCAGAGACCGCAGCCCCCGAAAGCGCCAGATCGGATTTCTGATGACGCTCGACCACCCCTACTGGCAGAACATGCGCCTGGGGGCAAAAGATGAGGCGAGCAAGCTCGGCGTCGAGGTCACCATCCTCAATGCCAAGGAGGACCCCGTCCTCCAGATTGAGCAGATCAAGGAGATGATAGCCAAGCGCGTAGACCTGCTATGCCTCGTGCCAATGAAGGCCGAGCCGCTCGTGCGAGGTGTGCAGATGCTCAACCGGGCCGGAATTCCCGTGATTATTGTCAACCGCGAGGTCGCCCCCGGCTGCGAATATATCTGTTACACCGGCACCGACACCTATGCCGGTGCAGTGGTTGCTGCGAAAATTCTGGCCGAAGCGATGGGGGGAAAGGGCGAGCTCGCCGAGTTTCACCAGCACCTCGGAACCGGGCCTGAAGTTGCCCGCAGTAAGGCCCTGCGCGATGTGCTCAAAGATTATCCCGACATTAAGAACGTAGCGCGCATCCCCCACAAGGGCGAGCGTGACATCGTGAAGACCGAGATGCAGACGCTGCTGCAAAAGTATCCCAGCCTGACCGGCATCTACGCCCACGGTGATAACTTCGCCATCGCCGCGGCACAGGTATGCCGGAAGGTGGGACGCACTGACGTCAAAATCGTGGGTATGGGCGGCAGCAAGGAAGCCATCGAGGCCATCAAGAACGGATTGCTCACCGGAACCAGCTACCAGCAGCCTGAGGAGGAAGGCCGAAGCGCCATCCGTCTGGCGGTCAAGTACCTCGAGCGCGAAAAGCTCAAAAAGCGCTATCCGGTCGACTGTCCGCCCATCACCAGAGAGAACGCCCACAAGTTTAAAGGGCAGTTCTGAGTCGCGATAAAAGATTAACCGCGGAGAACGCCGAGAACGCAGAGAAAGAATTAGATATAAAATTCAAAACTAAAAACTACAGATTAAACTCGGCGGTCTCTGCGAGCTCGGCGGTAAAAATTGGGTCGTTTTGAACTATTGGTATGGAACAATCCGATTAAGGAGCATTACTATGGAAAAATTATCTCTCTTTTCACTTAAGCGAATTACCACTGCCGTCATAGTTCTTATTGTCGGGCTTTTTCTTACAACTTCGTCCATACAATCCAAGGAAAGTGGGGATGTTCTGCGTGCCGGTATTGCAAAGATTGATATAATGCCGGCAAAACCTGTTAAAATGGCCGGCTACGGTAGTCGTACAGGATTATCTAAAGGTGTTCACGACCCTTTATCTGCCCGAGCTGTTGCATTTGAAAATAATGGTAAACGGCTTGTGCTGGTTTCAACCGACCTCATCGGCTTTTATAATGGAACAGCCGAGTATCTACGGAAAATTATTTTAGATGAATTCAAACTCAAGCCGTCTGAACTTTTTCTAAGCGCCATTCATACGCACAGCGGGCCGAGTCTGGCCATAGACAAGAAAAAAGGGCACCCGAATAATCTCGAATATACGGAAAGCTTAAAAGCCAAGTTAATAGAAGTAATTCGCGAAGCGCTCGATGCTATGAGTCCGGTACATATTGGTGCAGGCATCGGGCACTCCCCGGTCGGGGCGAATCGACGTGAGATAAGAATTGATAGCTCCGGCAAAAGCTCAATAAAACTCGGGCGCAGTCCCTACGGTCCCACCGACAAGGAAGTTTTGGTGATGAAACTGGCAAAACCTGATGGCACCCCCATTGCAGCACTATTTGATTATGCGACCCACGCCACCTCTTTAGGGCCCAAAAATTATATTATCAGCGGCGATGTTCTCGGGCTCGCCGAACAGTTTGTCGAGAAAATTCTCGGCGAAGACGTAATTGCTCCCGCATTTGCAGGCGCATCCGGCGATATCGACCCCTGGTTCAGAGTTCTTCCTTCATTCAACACTGAACCCGGCTGGATTCCGGAACCCGTACTGCTGGGAACAATGTTGGGCGAAGAAGTAGTGCATATCTTCCGTGATATTGAAAGAGTTTTTCCAGGCGGCGAAATAAAAACCGCTTTTGCAGCGATTGAGCTTCCGGGTAAGCAAAGAGATGAAGTTAGTACAAAAGAAAAATCTCCCACGGCGAAGTCACTGAACATAACGGCTGCACGGGTTGGCGATATTGCTTTTGTAGGTATTGGCTGTGAAGTGCTGACCGAAATCGGTATGGCAATCAAAGCTGCCTCACCCTATAAGCATACGTTCGTGATTACGCACTGCAACGGCGCAGCCGGTTACCTTCCGCCCAAATATGTGTATATAGAAGGAGGATATGAAGTCACGAGTAGTCACTTTGCGCCTCAAGCAGCCGACATCGTTGTAAAACAGGCCCTCAAAATGCTTTACGGATTATAACATATACCAGTTACCAATCACCAATTAGGGGCGATTCAATGACATCAAAAGAACGTATGATGCGTGCGTTATGTAGAGAAAAGCCCGACCGTCTACCGGTTACGATTCACCAGTGGCAGCAATACCATCTGGATACATATATGAATGGTATGGACCCCTTGTCCGCATTCAAGGCCGCGGGAATGGACGCTTCTATCCAGTATTTCGAGGCAATGGGCCAGTTCTGGGTCCCCAACGCGGAAAACTACATCGTGCAAACGCGCCAGTGGAAGGAAGAAATCAAAGTTGTCAACAGTGACCCACGCAACAAAATACTCCACCACACGATTACAACACCCAAGGGACAGCTCACCTACAAAACCGGCGGAAACCTTACAACCACCTGGATAACCGAATACCTTATCAAAAAGCACGACGACATCGACCTGATAGAAAAATATATGCCTGTGGCCAGGCTGGATAAGAAAAAAATCGCAGCCGAGTACGATGCCGTTGGAGATGCCGGTATTCTGCGGGGATTTGTCTGGGGTGACCAGGCCGGCTGCTGGCAGCACGCCTGCTGCCTGATGGATGCACAGAATCTCATATTAGAGACAATTGACAATCCCGACTGGGTGCACCGCCTGATGCGGATTTTGTTAGACAAGAAGCTGCGTTTTATCGAGGAATCATTAGCCGGCGCAAAATTTGATTTGATTGAAACGGGAGGCGGGGCTGGCAGCGATACCCTCATTTCCCCAGACCTCCATCGCGAGTTTTGTCTGCCTTATGCCCGCGAAATACATCGCGCATTGCACGAACACGGTTTCATCTCGACATACCATACCTGCGGAGGAATGATGAATATTCTGAACCTGATTATAGAAAACGAAACCGACGCTTCGGAAACGCTCGCGCCTGTAGGTGTAGGCGGAAATATCACAGAGCCGGAAAAGCTGCGCGAGGTTTATTCACAAAAAGTAGCAATGATAGGGGGGATGGACCAGTTCAATGTACTGACTTTCGGGACGAAGGAGCAGATAGAAGCTGAAGTTCAGCGGCTCTTTGAAGGGTTCGGAAAAGACGGCGGATATATCCTCTCCGCTTCTGACCACTTCTTTGAGACCCCCGTTGAGAACCTGATAGCTTTTGCCGAAGCGGCAAAGCAGTGTCTCTATTAAAACTGTGATACATATACCCCTACCCATTGTCGAGACAAAAAACAGGCAGATTTTGCTTGTGTCGTTGTCCATTTTCTGTTATTATTGGACGCTGGAAAGTTGGTGCTCGTTTGCGTGTTCCTTGCGGGCCTTGCTGGGCCTTGGAGTAAGCACGATGTAGCGGTGCCCTTTTATTGTTGCATCGGGAAACATCAACAATTTTTTTGAGAAGGGGAGACGAAGATGAGAAACACAAGAATGACAATCTGGGTGATGGTAGTAATAGTGTTAGCTTGTACCATCGGAACGCAGGCGATTAGAATCGACTGGGTTAGTGTTGGCGATGCTGAAAATTATGACCCTATACAGGGAAAGTATATTCGACCAGCATATGCTGGAGCCGTGGTCAATGTTCAAATATACCACAGCAAAACTATATCGAGATCGAGAGATTTACATGGAGTAGATGTTACACTGGATAACTTGCTTAATATTGATAAAGGAACAGCTGCTGCCACCGTCATAGGGCATGTAGGTTCACCTGTAGTAGCAGGTTTAGCATATGATCCTGAATCGGGTATACTTTACGGTACCGATACGCACACAACGAATCTCGTAACGATCGATCCATGTAATGGAACTACTACGATAATAGGCAATACTGGTATTTACCTTCCTCATGGATTGGCTCTTGATCCTTCTGACGGCACATTATATGCAACAGATGATGTTTCTAATTTATATATTATTGACAAATCCACCGCTGTGGTGAATCTCGTAGGGCCCGTAGGTTATCCACATATAGGTGCTCTTGACTTTGATCCTACAACTGGGAGCCTTCATGGTGCTTATGCGTATAGTAGTAGCACGGGGTATTTAATCAAGATCGATACTACAACAGGCGAAGGAACCTTTGTTGCAAATACTCATCGTATTAATGGACTATGTTTTGACGAAGATGGAACCTTATATGCCTCTGAGAATGGTTTGTACGCCGGTGTAGATAGCTCTCTATACATTGTTAATAAATTGACGGGAGAGTGGAGCGTACTCGGTAGTATTGGTGTGGATAATGTCTTAGGCATAGACCAACCTGTGATTCTCGACCTGGTGATTGAAGTTGCTGTTGATATCAAGCCGGGCAGTTGTCCGAATCCTGTTAATGTCAAAAGCTCCGGCGTGCTGCCGATAGCTATCTTGGGGACAGAGGACGTTAATGTAATCACAATCGACCCAACATCAATCCGGTTGGCTGGTGTTGAGCCGCTCCGCAGCGGATATGAGGATGTAGCTGGGCCGGTATCGGATAGTAACGACTGTAACTGCACTACAGAAGGCCCCGATGGATTCCTTGACCTTACGCTAAAATTCAAGACTCAAAGAATTGTAGAGGCGATAGGTGACGTCAACGATGGTGATGTATTGACGTTAGAGCTTACAGGTGTGTTATTCGGTGAAAGACCGATAGAGGGAGCCGATTGTATCCTGATTCGTGGAAGACATAAGCCCATAAACCCAGCGGATATTAACAAAGATGGCGTGGTTAACGTGGCTGATTTTGCCATATTTGCACAAAACTGGCTGCAATCAAGCATTGTAGACGAATAACCGGCCACGCTTTTGCTGCTGGGCTTAGGTGGTCTGGCTTTACGACGAAAATGCAGGGCAAAATAGCTTTGAGTACCGTTCTTCTCTCTTTTCCTCGTTCTTTTCACGTTGAATCGCTTCGGATTCTCTCCAGAGTTTTACCCCGAGTGTAAATGAATGATGGAAAGGCAAAAAAATAAGGCGCAAAAACGATTGACCTTGCGCCTTTGTTCTTTTGAATCAGCCATATTAACCAGAAATTTCAGCCGGTACCGATCTTAAGGGAAAGTCCGTCTTTGCTATTCCGAGTTTTTCCTCAATATTGTTAATAGCGACAGGCATTGGCCCGGCAACAACACGAACAATATGCTGGAGCGAAGAAGTATGCTTATCAACAGTTTTCTGCACATTTTGGATATCTCCTTTAAGCTCATCTTTAGCACTATCAACTTTTTTGCTTACAGCATCAATAGCAGCTAATATAGCGGTAACATCAGCGTCCATAATAATCCTTTCATAAAACACAATTTTGTCAAAGGATACATAATTATCGACATATTCTCACAGGAGTCAAGAAGAAAAACTTATATTCATCATAACTCACGATAGATACGATAGTTATAGTAGAATAATTTATCTGCAACATTTCAAGTTGTTGTGTTTTCGCTTCGGATTGTCTCCAGAATTTCCATTACCGATACAAGTTGTTTCCTCTTTTTTACTTACTCAAACTGACCGTTTTGTCCGTACCTATAAACGCAACTCACCTTTTGACAAGGTATTATGCGCCATAAAAACAATAATAAAATCAGCCATCCAGCACTTAAAATCTTTAAGTGCTGGGTTCGACAATTTTGCATTTTACACTTTGATTTTTGCGTTTTCAAACTGACCCTCGGTCAGTTTGAATTACTCAAGCAGTCCTTCTCGTATCGAAATCCCTGTTCCCCTGATGTCCAGCAACCTGATACTCTGATATCCTGATATCCACATCCTGATACCCTGTTTACCTGATATCCTTCTGTGCCTTTTCGCGGCTGTTTTTTATTTTGAATTTTGGTATTTTGGTCATTCGAATTTGTTTCGGATTTCGTGCTTCGGATTTCGAATTTGTGTGGATACACAATTTTTACTTGACATCTAACTTTCTATGAAGTATAATACATATCTAACAATTAAAAAGTCAATACAGTATCCTAAATTCGGAGGGTTCAACAATAGCCGCCCAATCCCAAATCCCGCATGAAACAGCCGAAATTCCTTGCTCTACTTTCTACTACCGGCACTCTACATCTGTCGAGAACGCTCTACAAATCGACCCTTTTATGCAAAACAAAGCCAATTTTCTGGATGCCCTAATGAACGTAACCTCTTTAATAACAGTGGATTATGAAAATATTGCCAATTGGACACTTGGTGAAAACAAACCCAATACAAACCCAATCAAAGCCAATACAAAGCCAATCAAAGCCAATACAATGCCAATACAAACCCAATACAAAGCCAAACAAAGCCAATTTCAAAGGCAAAAAAGTGCTGCTCTCCACCTTTTTGCGGTGGGATATCGTACGTAGAAAATTATGTTGTTTAAGAGTTTATCTGGGAAATGTCAGTTTATGGAAAGAACTGCTGACTGTCTGAAAAAACTCGAAAGGGTGAACAAGACCCTGACACACAGGGAAGCAGACCGCGTCCCAATAAGTGATTTTTTCTGGGGAAGTTTTATTGAGCGGTGGAAAAAGGAGCTCGCCTTGCCGGAAGATGTTAATCCTTATTACTATTACGACCTTGATTTAATCGTTACGGTTACCAATATGGACCCACATATAAAGTCGTTCGAAACATTAAAGGAAGACAACCGGGAAGTAGTCATAAAAACAGGTTACGAAACGATAATCCGCAAGAAGTTTGATTTTCCTATGCCCGAACAGGTCAGTTGGGATACGGACAGCATCGAAAAACTGGAGTCGTTTGAGTTTGACGACCCTTATGACAAAAAGCGTTACTTTGAAGCCGGCGACAACCAAATCGCCGGGGTTGGAGACGGCTTTGAACGCAATTCTCCTCCCTGGATTGAGACCGTGAAAAAATTACGCCCGGACTTTCCCGTTTATGGCAGCATTACAGAATGCTCTGAATGCTTGACCCGGCTGATTGGCCAGGAGAATACCCTCCTATGGATGGGAATGTATCCGCAGCGTATGGGAAAGGTGATTAATCGAATCGGACAATTTTATTTAGACTGCGCTAAAGCCGAGATTCAAGCAGCTAATGGCCTGCTCGACGGATTCGTCATCTGGGGAGATGTTGCGTACAAAAGGGGTATGTTCTTTTCGCCCGACTATTGGAGAGAATATTTCAAGCCCTGGGTAAAAGCCATCGCTGACTACTGCCACCAGAATAATCTGGATGTAATTTACCACGGGTGCGGAAATGTCAATGAGATTTTTAATGATTTCATTGAAATAGGCATCGACGCCTGCAATCCGCTCGAAGCCAAGGCGGATATGGACGTCATCGAGCTAAGAAGGAAATTTGGACACAAGATTGGCTTTTTTGGAAACAGCGATATTCAAATATGGGAGACCGGGGACAGGGAGCTGATTCGCAGGGAGGTACTGCGCAAACTAAACGTGGCTAAAGGCGGCGGATATATATTTGCTTCAGACCATTCAGTTACTTCCGCTATCTCCGGACACACGTACGATTATATTGTCCGGTTAGTGAGGGAACATGGGCAATATCCCCTCGACCTGGGCGAATTTGGAGACGCGTTATGAAACGATATGGAATGGTAATCAAAGTAAGGCCTGAGAAATTCCAGGAGTATAAAAACCTTCACGCCGCAGTCTGGCCGGAAGTGTTGGACACAATCAGAAAGTGCAACATCCGCAATTACTCAATCTACCACAAGGACAGCTACCTCTTCAGTTATTTTGAATATATAGGTGAAGATTTTGAGGCGGATATGGCAAAGATGGCGACTGACCCGACCACTCAGAAGTGGTGGGATGTTTGCAAACCCTGCCAGCAGCCGCTCGAAACTAGGGCCGAAGGCCAGTGGTGGGCTGATATGGAGGAGGTATTCCACTGCGATTGACATCTGGTATAGTCAGTAGAAAATTATCAATAGTTTCCGTATTCCCGGACAGTGTCGAACATTGCGAGCACGTTTTCAAGCGGGGTTTCTTCGAGAATTGTGTCGTGGCTGGCGCCGGCCACGTAGCCTCCGCCGGGCATCATAATGTCGAGAACCTCGCGGGTCTTTTCACGAACGATTTCAGCAGTGCCGTCGATGAGCACGTGGTGGGAGTCGATGGCCCCGTTAAAGAGGATTTTGTCGCCGAATTCGGCCTTGAGTGTCCGCAGGTCCATCCCCCGACAATCCGGCTGGACGGCGTGCAGACCATCGAGACCGGCTTCAATCAACAGCGGAATCAGCGGGGCAAAACCGCCGCAGCAGTGAAGCTGAACTTTCAAACCATAAGAATGACCGAGGTCAATTAGTCTTTTTAAGTGCGGCAGGAGAAACCGCTCAAAAAGCGCCGGTCCCAGCAGAGGCCCTGTCTGACTTCCGAAATCGTTGCCGATAAAAAATATATCTATCGAATCGGCGGCAGCATCGAATATTCGCCGGCTGACATCCGCGTAGAAATCAACTAAGTGCTGCATCACCGCATCAACGAGTTCCGGCTCGGAATACATTTTTATATACAGGTTTTCCATACCGAGCAGGTCGATAGCGTCGTGCCAGAACGGCGACCAGTCACCGCCGAGGATGGCGTATTCTCCTTTGTACGCCTGGGCCTCCGCTTTTATTTTCGAGACGTCCATCCATTCCGGGTCGGGCCAGGCATAATCATCCACCTCCCGGAGCGTGGCCCCCGCGGCTTCGTTTTCGCGCAGCCCCTCGTTTTGCTTCGCAAGAAGCAGGGGGGCAGGCAAAACGGCGGGGGCCAGCGGATGGCTCATCGGCTGACCGTAGCCGAGGCCCTGTCGCTCTATCCCGAATACCGTTCGAGACGTGGCGCCTTCGGACAGCGGAAACTCCGGCCCGGCATATTCAGCAAAGACCCGCCGGAAGTCATCGCCGAACCGCACACGCAGGCCTTCGTCATCGAGTTGCAGCCGGCGCTTGGCTTTTTCCCAGAATTCGACCGACGCCCCGCACCAGCACGGCACACGGTCGGGCTCCTCGTGTTCAAACGCCGCTAAAACACGTTCTCGCGATGTCATCTGCAATAGACACCTCTATAATTTTCTATTGACGATTGACTGTCCCCAGGAACAATATTCAATAGTAAATAGAAAATAGTAAATAGTCAATCGCAAGCTTATCCAATTATCCTGTTAGCAAATCCCAAAGTGTTCAGGCCTCGTCCCTCGTCCTTCGTCCCTCGCTCTCGTACGATGGACGAAGCGTTGATGCCCGGAGCGTCCCTGATTTGGCTGCCAACCGCAAGTCGCATAAAAAAATGATAGACAGGGCGATTTTGAAGCGGTAAGGTACTGCCATATAGCCCGGGACGATTCCCGATTCTACGAGTATCGAGCATCAAGCATCAAGTATCGAGTATGAATGACATAACAATCAAAAAGCCGCCTGTCGGCCTTGCAGTCTTTGCCCTGGTAGGCCCATCGTTTGTCTGGGCTGCAGAATACATCGGCTCCGGCGAAGTCATTTTAGCTACACGCACCGGCGCCATTCTCGGCACCACCATCCTCTGGGCCATCGTCTTAGGAGTATTCCTGAAGTTCTGGATTGGTATGAGCGGCGCCCGCTATACCGTCTGCACCGGCGAAGGTATGATTGATATGTTCGACCGCATAGGCCCTTTTCACTTAGTGGTCTGGGTCGTGGTGGTAATACAATTTGTCTGCGCGATTTTCTCCATCGGGGCGGTCGCCACCGCCGCAGGCGTCTTTGTCAGCAGCATCGTCCCCATCGACACAAAGTTGGCCGTATGCCTGGTCACCATCTTTGCACTGGCCGTCGCCTGGTCGGGTAAATTCAACGTCTTAAAAATCGTAATGAGCGTTTTCGTCCTCATCATTGTCCTCGGTGTTATTTATGTTGCCGGCCACGTCTTTCCGGGGTTCGGCGAATTTCTACGCAGTCTTAGCTTCGGCATCCCGGAGGTTCCCGACTGGGCCGTCCCAATGTTAAAGGGCAGTAAAAATCCCTGGAAAGAGATTCTGCCGTTGCTGGGATGGGGCGCAGGCGGCTTTGCCAGCCAGGTCTGGTACACATATTGGGTGCTCGGCGCCGGCTACGGCGCCGCTGCCGGCAGGGGCTACGGCAGGCCGGCAGACGTACCGACTCTCCGGGGGATGAGCCGCGAGGCGGCGGAAAAAATAAAGGGCTGGTGCCGGGTGCTATATGTCGATGCGTCCTTGGCTATGGTGATAGGAATCGTGGTCACAGCGGCGTTCTTCATCGCAGGGGCCGGAGTCCTCGGGCCACAGCAACTGGCGCCGGAGGGCAACGAGGTCGCCTTTACACTCTCGAAGGTCTTCGCAGACAGATGGGGCCCGGTGGGTGGATTCCTCTTTATACTGGCTGGAACCGCCGCCTTGATTTCGACCAGCACCGGACAACTGGCCGGCTGGCCGCGTTTGCTTGCCGATTCATTCAGAATTTGCCTCCCCCGTTTTGCGAACAAGTTCTCCTGGAAAACACAGTTCAGGTTCTTCCTGCTCTTCTTTTTTTGTACGAATATGGTCATCGTCTTTTTCTTCGAGAAAAGTCCCGTCGTTCTCGTCAAGGTATCTGCGATTTTTGAGGGCCTGCTCCTGACGCCGCTGCAGGCCATCTGGGTTGCAATTGGACTTTTTGTGGTGATGCCCAAAATGCTCTCTAAGGATGCTGCCAGGATACTTAAGCCGAGCTGGATATTTGCCGTTGGATTGATTATTGCCTTTTTGGTATTCGGCTATTTCTGCGTCTTCCAGATTCCATCTGCTTTGTTCGGAAATTAAGGCCGGCATCAGATAAGTTCGCCGAAAAGTGTCAGCGCGCTGGTTTCCGTTATTTTAACTTTTACAAACTCTCCGGCCAGCGACACCGGCCCGTTAAAGACCACAATGTAATCTGTTGCGGTCCTGCCGACCAATTGCGGACTGTTTTCACTACCACCTCTATTTAGATGTGGTTTTTTACTTAAACCTTCAACTAAAACCTTAACCTCTTTGTTTAAAAATTCCCTGTTCATCTCAGCACTTATTTCGTTTTGCACATCGAGCAGCTCTATATTTCGCCTCTTCTTTACTTCCGCAGGGACATTGTCTTCTAATCTTTTATCTGCGGTTGTCCCCGGCCGGGGTGAGTATTTGAAAATGAAACAATTCTTATATTTCGCCCTTTTGACCAGCTCAATCGTTGCTTCAAAATCCTCTTCAGTTTCGCCTGGAAACCCCACCATAAAATCGCCCGCAATTGCAATACCCGGCACAACGGCTCTCGCCTTACCCAGCAGCCCCAGATACTCCCCCGCTGTATAACGCCGGTTCATCGCACGAAGGATTCTGTCCGAACCGCTTTGTGCGGGTATATGCAGATAATTACACGCCTTCGGCAAATCAGCTATGGCCTGTAGAATATCATCGAAGAACTCTTCGGCTGGATAACTCGTAACAAATCTTAGCCACTCAATCCCTTCGATTTCACTTGCCATCTCAAGCAAATCAGCCAGACTATAGGTCTTCTTGCCCGCCCCGCCCCTCGGAGGGGCTGGGTATTTATACGAATTTACCCTCTGGCCTAATAGCGTAACTAATTTTACTCCCTCATCGGCCAATCTTTTTATCTGCTCGATTATCGCTGCAGGCGCACGGGAAGTTTCCGGCCCACGCACGAAGGGAACAATACAATACGTGCAGAAATTATTACAGCCCCGCATCGCTCGAACAAATGCCTGACCTGGTATTTGCTTGTCCCCAATGCCATAGGCGGATTCGAATCTCTCAAGCGCCTGCGTTTGACTTTCAGGACTTCTTTGCCGAATCTTTTCCGACACCGCCAGCTTTTTTTTCTTTTCTTGCAGTGTTTCTGTTACCAGTTTGGTTATTTGTGGTATTTGTGCCGGCCCGCAGACTATATCGACCGCCTCGTGTTCGAGCAGTTTGTCGCCGAGCCGCTGTGCCATACAGCCGATTACCCCGACCACCAGACCGGGTCGGCTTTTTTTGATGTGTTTTAGATGCCCAAGATGCGAAAAAACTCGCTCTTCTGCATGTTGGCGAACCGAGCACGTATTTATCAAAACAACATCCGCCTCTTTCTCACTATCGGCCACACTAAACCCCGCCTCGCCGAGCGCAGAACTCACCAACGCCGTATCCAGCTTATTCATTTGACACCCATAGGAGCGGAGAAATATTTTCATAATATTTCTCCGCTCCTATGGGTGCCCCCCACGCTTGGATTTGCAACAGCAAATCTGCAAAAGGCTCTGAAACTCTTAATATGTACCGTTTGTTTATCCATAGATTAAGTTGAGTATATCAATTTGAAGTGTTAAAATCAATTGCGGCTACATCTCTATTTAGCCCCCAGGCCTGCCCTGGGGGTTCTCTACCTTTAATAAACAGTGTTAATCTGTGTAAGCTTGTACCTGCGAAAGCAGGTATCCGTGTCTAAAAAAAACAGTATCAATCTGTGTCTAAATTTCACTGCGTAATCTGCGCAATCTGCGTCTAAAAAATTCGTGTCAATTCGTGGCCAATTTTGAATTTTGCACTATGGTTTTGAACTTTTCACTTCAAGTTTTTAGCCTCCCCGATATACGAGATACAAATTATCCACATAGCACCAAACACGCAGGGGGGTGCAAAAAAGTGTGCAAAAAAGCGCACTTTTTACACATTTTTGCACACTTTTTGCGCACTTTTGCGCATTTTTGCGCACTTTTTAACCATTTTTACCCGCTTTTTCCAGTCAACCTGCGTGTTTGATGCGAAAACCTGCGTATTTGATTGAACTTTTCACCCTCCTACATTGCCCTGACTGCCCATCTTAACTCACTGGCGTACCGGCAATCACCCCTTAAAGTTTACCTTTTAGCAGCTCCTCCAATCTGCCAAGTTCCCCTGCTTTCATATGGTAGCTATGCTCCTTATCCGGATATTGGCCCGCTTGAATCTCCCTGCTGTACTCGTTGAATGCCTCAATTGTCCTGTTAGCCAAATTGCTGTAACTCTTTGCAAACTTTGGACTTGGCCCTTGCGTCAGCCCTAAAATATCAGGCGCAATCAATATCTGCCCATCGCAGCTCGGCCCGGAACCACACCCTATCACCGGCACCTCGCAGCGTTTTGTGATAATCTCCGCCACCTCCGCAGCCGTCCCTTCTATCAGCAGCGAACTGGCACCGGCATAAACCATTTGCTCAGCAAGGGTTATCAGCTCCAGAGCCATCTCTGCGGTGGTGGCCTCGGCCTTGAATCGCCCAATCTTACTGATACTCTGCGGCCTTATGCCAATATGGGCCATAACAGCCATACCCGCATCGCTAACTGCTTTAATCACATCGAGATACGCCCCGCTCGCCTCGATTTTTATCATCTGCGCCCCGGCCTCAGCAGCGAATCGGCCGGCGTTTTTCACCGCCTCGGATTTCCCAACCTGATAGGACAGAAACGGCATATCTGCAACCAAACATACATTTGGCGCCCCGCGCCGCACCGCAGCAGTTATGGCAACCATAAAATCCATCGTCGCCGGCAGAGTCGAATCGAAGCCGAGCATAACCTGGGCGGCGGAATCGCCTACCAATATCATCTGCACCTCTGTTTGAGAGATGAGTTTGGCTGTGGTATAGTCATAGCAGCTAACCGCAACAATTTTGCGATTCTGGCGCTTGGCAGCTAGCAAATCGGCAATCGTGGTTTTGGTATCCATATCAGTCCTTCTGAAAAATAGAGAAAGAGAAATAAAATAACAGCTTATTAGTTAGAATATGAGAACAAAATTGGTTTATCAAGCGTAAATAAATTTGGTTATTGGGCCAAATTCGGCTGTTTTTTGAAAAAACAATAAAAAAATTAAGATTTTCACAACTAAAAGCTTGATTCTTGGTGAAAAAAGTGTAGTTTTTCTTAAAATTTTCCCTAAAGATTTTTTCACTCTTTATTCGATTAGATAACTATAAGGGAATTAAAATCAGATAATCGGGATTTTTTAAGGGGCCTTTTTATATAGCTTTTCATCACCCTCCTCCGAAGCCAGATTCTGTCTTGTTAGAATCTGGCTTTTTTTGTTCTTATGTGCATCAAAATAGGTAACTGCAAGGATGCTGCCTGTGTTAAGCTGGGAAACAGTGGAAGATAACACGGTACATCGGGAGGAGCATTCTCCGGGATGACGCCGGGAACACGATGGATTGGGAAAGGGGATATGGGAGATTTGGGCAAAGAAAAAATCCCCCGCTACTCGCTTTGGCGAGTACGGCGCAGGGGCAAGTCAATCAAATACGCAGGTTTTCGCACCAAACACGCAGGTTGCGCAGAGAAATATAGCCACGAATTAGCACGAATTTTTTTAGACAGGAATTTGTTTGGCCGCGAAAAGGCACTCGTGCTACGTAGCGAGTACTTCGCAGAGTAGTACAAAAAACACAAATAGATTGAAAAAATTCAAAGACGCGGATTTACACTGTTGTTTTAGATGCGGATTTACACTGGCTTTGACTGAGGAACGGCTAATTTGATCTGGCGGGTAAGAATGGAGGGTAAAAAGAATTACAAAATTTGCAAAAAAGCTTGCAAAATCGATTGGATTTGTGTTAGAATAGCATTAGTTAAGGCAGGTTCAAAAAGCTGTCATAATATTTTTGTTTGCCATCATAATTCGTGTCTCTTTCATACCGAACCTGCCTTCAAACTTAGCAGTTAGCTGTTATCCCAAAGATGTGAGGTCAATTAGAAAGGGCGGAAAAATGAGCGGAGAAGAAAAGAAAAGGATGAAGAGCGTGGTTTGTGCTGGCATAGCTATATTAGCCATAGCGGGATGTGCGAGGGCAAATCTTGTTAATCCAAATTCCGTAGTTGAAGACGGCATAGAATACTACATCCAGACAGACAAATCTGTTTACGATTTAGGAGAAGATGTGGAGTTGGTGTACAGGATTACTAATTTGACAGACGAAGTATGGCGGGTTAATACCATGGAGGATATCCTTGTCGAAGCCAAGCGGGGACAAGACTTTGATGAAATTTGGAGGTTTAGTTTGCTTCATCCGCCTCCTCCGGGGCCGATTTTTTTGAGACTACAACCGGGTGAATCTACGGAAATTAGCACAATTTGGCCACAAATTGACATCCAAGGAACAATGAACCCTGTAGATGACATCTCTGTTGCTCCAGGAATATATAGAATAAGAGGGACCCTTTATCCAAATCAAAGAGATGTCAGCGTTGCGGTAGATATTACTATAATCCCGGAGCCGGCGAAGATTTATTACGTCGATGCGGACGCCAACGGCCTAAATGATGGGTCATCCTGGACTGATGCTTATAACTACCTGCAGGATGCCCTGGTTTCTGCCTCAAGCGGCGATGAGATATGGGTGGCGCAGGGTATTTATAAGCCAGACCAGGGGGTTGGGATTACGCCCGGCGACCGGACGGCGACGTTCCAGCTAATCAGCGGTGTAACTCTCAAAGGCGGCTATGCCGGATTCGGCGAACCAGGCCCCAATGCACGGCATTTTGAACTGTACGAAACCATCCTGAGCGGTGACCTTGATGGGAATGATGTTGATGTGAATGAGCCCTGGGATTTATGGAATGAACCGAGCCGGGCAGAGAACAGCTATACTGTCGTTATCGGCAGCGGAACCGACGAGACAGCTATCCTTGATGGCTTTACCATTACCGCAGGGAACGCCAATGCCAACGGCTTTTGGCCCAACATCTGTGGCGGTGGTATTTATAACGACTCCGGTAGCCCGACGTTGACCAACTGTACGTTCAACGAGAACTCGGCGAAGTGGGGCGGTGGGATATACAATTTCTTTTACAGCAATCCAGCCGTGAAGAGCTGCACGTTCAGCGGCAACTCAGCAGACAGCCGTGGCGGCGGGATGGGAAATTTTTGGTATAGTAGCCCGACGCTGACCAACTGCACATTCAGTGGAAACTCGGCAAACTCCGGTGGTGGTGGGATGAGCAACTCCTTCAGCAGCCCGACACTGACGAACTGCACATTCAGCGGGAACCAGGCTTTGGACGGAGGCGGGATGTACAACGACTACAGCAGCCCAACGCTGAGCAACTGCACATTTAGTGGCAACACGGCGGGACAGCACGGGGGTGGAATCTACTGCCAGTATGGTGGAGGAGGCCTACCGGGATCTGGTCCTCCACTTGGACGTGCGCTCATAATCACCAACTCCATCCTCTGGGATGATACGCCTGAGGAAATATATGACGAGAAAAGTGCGACGATTATAACATATAGCGATGTACAAGGTGGCTGGCCGGGTGAAGGCAATATTGACGCCGAACCGTGTTTTGTTGAGACGGGGTACTGGGACGCGAACGGCGTCTGGATTGAGGGCGACTATCATCTGCTGCCGGATTCGCCGTGCATAAACGCCGGTGACCCGAATTACATAGCTGAACCAAACGAAACGGATTTAGACGGCAAGCCGCGTATAATCGGCGGCCGAATCGATATGGGGGCTTTCGAGTACAGTCCGGCGATACCAGCCGAGGTCAGGATTGTCCCCCGTACCATCAACCTAACAAGCAAGGGTAAATGGATTACGTGCTATATTTCGCTACCCGAAGATTATGATGTCGCTGATATTGACCCAAACAGCGTTCTTCTTGAGGGCGAAATTGAACCTGAGTGGTTCTCGGTCGATGAACAACAGCAAGTTGCGATAGTTAGGTTCAGTCGCTCAAAGGTTCAGGGTATTCTCAATGTCGGTGAGGCAGAGCTGACGATTACCGGCCAATTGACGGACAGAACCATATTCGAGGGGACAGATGTAATCAGAGTGATAGATAAGGGTGGCAAAAAGTAGCTCGGCTTGGGCGGGCAGTTTATTCGTTCGCTTCGGGGCAGGAGGTAATATAGGCCAGGATATCACTTAAATTAGCTGTTGCGACGGCGACGGTGCAGTCGGCAGCACCGTAATAGAGATTAAGCTGATTAGTTTCCTTCTGCACGATAGCACCGGAGGGGAAGATGACGCCGCTGACATCACCGACGCGTTCGTAAGTAGTGCGCGGCCCCAGGATCCATTCGTCACTTCGGCGCAGGACCTTCCAGGGCTCTTCCAAATCCAGAAGAGCGACACCGAGCCGGTATATTCCACCGGCTGAAGTGGCGCGCACGCCGTGATAGAACAGCATCCAGCCCTGTGGTGTTTCTATGGGCTGACAAGCCAGTCCGACTCTATGGCAGTCCCAATAGGCCGGCCTTGTTCTAATCAGCAGTCTATGGTCGCCCCAGTGCTTGAGGTCGGGTGAGAAGCTGAGCCAGATATGAGCCTGGCCTCGAACAATGGGGCGGTGAATCAGTGCAAATCGTCCCCTGAATCTGCAGGGAAAGAGGCAGGCATCCTTATCCTCCGGCGGCAGCATTGCACCGAGGCGTGCAAAAGTTTTGAAATTTTTGGTAATGGCCAGTGAAACGACGGGGCCGCCTTCACTGAAGGAGATATACGTAATGGCAAATTGCTTTTGCTCTTCGAGCCAGATAATGCGTGGGTCTTCGAGCCCCCACTTTTCCTCGCGAGAGCTCTGGTCGGCCTCGAGAGTCGGAGCAGAGTCGATTTGCCAGTTTGTGAAGCCGTCGGTACTGCGTGCAACGGTCAAATGTGAGAAGCCGCGCATATCCTCGACGCGAATCAACAGCAGCGTCTCGGCATTTAACTTAGCGGCGGCGGGGTTAAAGACGGCGTTTGCCGGATAAGGCCAATCATCCGGCGTTATTATCGGATTGCCTTCGTATCTCTTGAAGAGTTCGTGAGCTTGTTTTTGCCGTAAAAAATCGGTCATAATTTCAGGCCCCAATATCGAGGGACACTGTTACACTGGCTCGGAGCTCTGTTGCGCCAGTTAATTAAATCGGCAATATGAGCGATTTACTGTAAGTCAAAGTACGAATTTTTTGCGTATATCGTATATCGCACTGCATTTTGGGCACTTATGCATCACGCTTCATACTATGCTTTTACCAACTGCGTTTCGTATAAACTTTGATACAATGGGCAGATTTGCATCAGCTCATCGTGCTGGCCCTGAGCGATGATTCGGCCTTCATCCATTATCACTATCACATCAGCGGTAATGACGGTGCTGAATCTGTGGGCGATTATAAAACTGGTTCTGTCCTGCATAATTTCCTCGATGGCGTTGTGAATTTTTGCTTCGCTGTCGGCGTCAACCTGGCTTGTGGCCTCATCGAAAATCAGGATTGCGGGGTTTTTCACAATCGCTCTGGCTATGACAATTCTCTGCAGTTGGCCGCCGCTAAGGCCGGCGCCCTGCTCGCCGATGATTGTATCATAGCCATCGGGCAAAGGAGAAATAAACTCATCGGCAAACGAACGCCTGGCAGCAGCAATTATTTCTTCTCTGGTGACGTCGGGCTTACCGTAGGCGATATTGGCTGCTATAGTATCGTTGAATGTTACCACATTCTGGGTAACCATTCCAATCTGACTTCGCAAACTAAATAGTGTTGCATCGCGAATGTCTTTGCCGTCTATCAATACCCGGCCGCTATCGGGGTCATAAAACCTCGGTATCAAATTTGCGAGCGTTGTTTTTCCTGAGCCGTTAGGTCCTACGATAGCAACATTATGTCCCGCTTGTACGCAAAGATTTACACCTTTTAATACCGGCGTTTCTGAGCCCGGATAGGTAAATACGATGTTGCTGAATTCGATTTTATTTTTCAAAGGTTCAAGTTCAAAAGCCCCGGGCCTTTCCACTTCCGGACATTGGTCGATGATGGAATAGACTCGCTCTGCGGCGGCCCCGGCCTGCTGAATCCTGTTCCACACACCGCTGGTGCGTCGTATAGACTCCGCCGACCCACCGAGACAAAACAACAAGGCGAAAAAGTCAGGTCCCTGCATTGCCCCGCCCAGAACCCACTGTGCCCCAAGTATCAGGCCAACTGCGCCGGCTATCATACCGAGGGTTTCCAGTATCGGCCCGGTGGCCGCATCGGCCTTGGCAATTCTGAATTGCTGCTTCAATAACTTTCGATTGATGGCGTGAAAAACCCTGTGTTCATACTGCTGACGATTGTACACCTTCACGACTTGTATCGCTGCGATTGCCTCTCTGAGCTTGGCTAACATCTTCGCCCAGCTCTGAAGCGACCTCCTTGTAGCGCGTCTTATTTTCCTGCCCAACTTGCCTAAAACAAACAGTGATATCGGCGCCCCGCACAAAAATATCAATGTTAGATTGCGGTCTATCAGCATGGCCATCCCGATAAGGCCCAAAGCCTTTAAA
The DNA here is from genome assembly GCA_030601745.1 of Phycisphaerae bacterium. Taxonomy (GTDB): domain Bacteria; phylum Planctomycetota; class Phycisphaerae; order Sedimentisphaerales; family Anaerobacaceae; genus JAUVYQ01. The sequence goes on along the minus strand of JAUWBI010000062.1, from coordinate 354 downwards.
GGCTCGCGAACCGCCTTGCCGAGTAAAACCTTGACCCCGTTACCGATTGCGTCAGTATCCCGCACCAATCGACTGACGGTGTCGCTCGGGCCCTGGCTGGCGAAAAATCCTACCGGAATCTCGAGGGAGTGTTGAAAAGCATCTTCCCGCAGGTTGGCCAAGGCGGTATGCACAACCTTACGTGCTGTGTAATCCTGGTAGAATCGGGCCATACACTTGACCACAGTTACGACCGCCATCAAGAGTATGATAAATATTACAGCATTCTTCTTGTTCTCCCTCGTCTGCTCCTGCGGCACGAAGCGAAGAAGTCTTTGTGCATAGTCAGCATAAAAAGGCTTTTTGCCGCACGCC
>JAUWBI010000065.1 GCA_030601745.1 Phycisphaerae bacterium | reverse complement strand
AAAACCCAAATCCTTCATATATTTGAGTTTCTCTCTTACGTACGCCGAAGTACCCTCAAGGTTTTGTGTGCGATCTGGTTGATAATCACCACGAGCGATAACCTCAATAGCCATTTGAGCATTAAAATCTGCAGAGGATGTATCTTCCCCAAGTAGATCCGCCTTCTTACGTAAATAATCCAGAATGATCTTATCCATCTTTTCTTGGTCAACGCCTGCACCGCGAAAGTGTATTGCAAAACCACTACTCGTGCCGATGCGTGTTTTGTGTCTTTCGGTACGCTTAGCCATTTTTCTTCTTCTGAAGAATAAGAATGCTCTCATGGAGCGGAAATCCTCCGCGGGATTTCCTCACACGAACTATCCTATTATCTTCCATACGAAATCCTATCCGCTCTGAAATATTACCAAGTATCACATCCGTTTGAATGTGGGTATCTCCAAAAAATGAGTCGCCAATGACTAAAACACAATAAGAACTATTTTTTAATAATCGATAAGTATTGGTGAGAGCAGATTCCATCTCATTAAAATAAGCCGCTACCATTACTGGTATTCTTCGATCATATGCATTTTGGGCGATTTTGTTTACGAGTTTCTGCACTTTAGGAAACTTAGACTTAGTGCCATTTTTCATTTGTGTAGAGTTTATACCTGCTGTAACATTTTGCTTGCGAAGTTCCCTCAAATCCTTACTATACCTCAAGTAATCGAAAACCCACAACTCAAGTTTTGTGTTGCGACAGTAGTTTGTGCCATTCAGGTAAGGAGGGGAAGTGATAACTATGTCAAAAGAATTGTCGTATTGCGGAGTTAGCTTAGAAGGGGCAATGATGTTATCACAGATTACCGCTGTTGCTTCTTTAGAATAACCTTCTAATTCTACAACATCTTGCTGCATTTGGTCAAGCTTTTGCAGAAATGTCTGAAAGACTTCAGGACTGCCTTCATTGTCGCGCTTATACTTGAGGTCGGGTGCCCGCTTTAGTCTAGATACCTTTACAAGAATGGAAGCAAGGGCTAACTTGAAGAAATCACGCGTAGAAAAATTTCTAATTCGTCCTATACACTGCTTGAGGAAACGGATCTTGCATATGGCATCTTTGCTGAAATAGTTTTTGTCTTCAAATATAGGTGAAAGATTGTCTTTGGGAGCTTGGTCACTTGTGTATGAGTTTATTTTTCGCTTAAGATGTGCTTTAACTTGCTTAAGACTTGATATCTGATACCTTTGTGTTTTGGCCCTAATAACAAAACACATAAAGGGGTTTATATCGATGATGACCGATTCAATCCCACTAAGACTCGCGACCACAGCAGTTGTGCCACAACCCCCGAAAGGATCGAAAACCATCCCTGACGAAACGCCAAACTCATTCAGCACGTTTGATACGAACCCACCGGAAAATCCCTCTACGTAAGGATACCAACGATGTATCCCAATGTTTTTATTAGGTTGAAATGTAACACCTAAATATTCCTTTTGCGCTTCGGTAATTTGTGCATTCGATTCAAGAATATCTTCTGTAAGAGTTGCCGAATGTCGCAAAGTTATATCTCCTTATTTATGCCTTTGATTTTGCTATAATATCAGAATCTTCTTTGAATTGTAACAATGTCAAGTAGATTTTCGAATATATTGTTGTTATAATCGCAAAAAATTCAATTTTTGGCGTTGAGCGTGAAGCAGAGAGGGAAAACAAATACAAAATTCTAAGCACGAATCCTACAATCTGGAACGCTGGCTGCGCAGGGAGAGCAGGTCAGCCATTTTCAGCCAAAATCCACGTAAATTCGCGCAATCCGTGATTAAAAATCAATCAAATCTGCGGGTAGTTGGAAGATAAAATCGGAAAATCTAAAAAATTTTTATCTCCTTTTCTCACATCGAGTTACGAGCGACGAGCGACGAGAAACAGGTTATATTTTCGACTCAAACGTGCATGTTCGCCCAATTATAGAGGGACGTCTTTTTTGCCCCCGGCCGAAAACAGGCCAAGCCAATAACAAATTACCCAGTTAACAAATGAACCAATTAACCAATGAACAAATTAACCACTCATAAGCATCGGGTATCCAGTTATTTATGTGCCTATAAGGCACCCTATAAGGCACCATCTTTACAACTGTCGAGAACGCTCTACAAATCGACCCTTTTTATGCAAAACGAACCCAATTTCCGAAAAAGTCAAATGAATGTAAGTATCTTATCACAAATAGCTTATAAAAATAAATCCAATTGGACACTTGGTGAAAACGAACCCAAAACGAACCCAATCAAAGCCAATACAAAGCCAATCAAAGCCAAAACAAAGCCAATACAAACCCAAAACAAACCCAATCAAACCCAATTTCAGTTTTTGACTATGTTAAACTGCGCAATCTGCAGCGCCGCTTTTTCAACCGGTAAATCTTTTTACAGCCGCTGGTTTTATTGCCCTTGTCCTGTGGCTTCTTATCTACTTCACCTTCCGGCCCCAGAGGCGAATGTCGTCATACCGGCCGGTGTCGTCGAAAGAACCTACGCCGACCCTGCCCCACGCAAAGCGCTTATCAACGGCTCTCATAATCGGCTCTGGGTTATCGTCGAAGAAGACCTCAATCGTGCCCTTCTCGGCGTCGCGCACCAGCCGGACTGTGTGCCACTTGTCGTCCCATTTCGTCCCCGCGGTGCGGGTCTTCGCAATCGAGATGCGCGGCTCGCCGTCAACAATAAAAATCGAGTTCGCGTGAGCGTCGGATTTGTTGGCGATGTGCACGTAATAGAAATGCGACGGCCCCTGATGCCCAAAGAACAGGCACAAATCCCGGTGGCCGTAATCCTTCGTCGTCGAGAGCATCTTCACTTCCAGCACAAAGCTGCCCACAACCACGTCCCGGATGAGATTGATGTTGAGGGGCGAGCGGACTTTCGGGCTGTACTTGCTCTGTTCAAACAAAGCCAGCACCTTGCCGTCGGCTCCGTCTTCAATTCTCCACGCCCTCGCGTCGGTTGCCTGCCAGGCGTCGAGTTTGCCGTCCTCGAAGTCCGCCTCGAACAACGCCGGCATCCGAGCGTCACCTACCCCCACCACCGCCGCCCGTTCCTTCACCTCTCGGATGGCCTTGAAATCATCATCCGTCATGGTGCCATAGTGGAAGATGACGACGCCCTGCGCACCCGCATCGTGCGCTGCTTGAGCGTGCTCGGCCAGAGCCTTCGTGCCGCTGAGCTGGTACTGGCCGATGCCCTCCCACACGGGCACCCGGCCGCGCACGAGGGCAACGTGCGACTTCGTCCACTTGGTGAAGTCGCTTAGCTTTGTCGTGTAGTTCATCGGGAACAGATAGTCCACCAGACCCTCTTCCAACCACCTTACCCAGTCCTGTGCCCGAACGACACGAGCATAGACGTGGTCGGTGGATACCGCCGCGGAGAGCTCCATCTTCTCCTTCTTTGTGAACTTGCGAAGACGACGCACGAACTCCGTGATCCTCGAGGCCCTCCACTCGGTCCACGTGGGGTCTGCGCGCTTAACCTTCTCTATGTCTATGCCCTGCTTCTTCATCTCGCCTTTGCAGAACTGGCACCTGCATGCGGCTTTGGTATCGGTGCGGATATAATCAAGGTGAAGCCCGTCAGGACGGTAGCGAAGAGCGAGGTTCTTGTGGAGTTCGAACTCATAATCCTGGACTTCCGGGCGCATCGCGCATGCCCATCTCTTGGACCCTTCAACTCTAAACTCCGGATGCTCTCGAAGCAACCTGGAATGCGCGCCTTCCACGAAGACGCAGAACCAGGCGTGCACTTTAATGCCGCGCTTCCGGCAGGCCTCTATAAACACCTTGAGCGGGTCCCAGCCGGGATACTTCGGGTTGATGTCGGCTAAGCTGGTCAGGAAGTCCACAGTGCCGTTGGTGTCCTTCACAACCGGGATGAGGATGTCCACACCTGCATCCGCAAGCCTTTTGGCGTGCCTCTCGACCTCATCCTTACTGCTGAAATCCCTGAGCTTGTGCGACCACACCGCCAGTCTGAATTCATGCTTGGCCTGGCCTCCCCGTCCTCCCGCACCGACCGCACCTTGAGCGAAGACATAGTCTGTCCCCGACGCCAAAGCTGCCGCACCCACCGCCGCCGATGTCTTGATAAAATCCCTGCGAGTTAGCCCTCGCTTTCTTCTATTTGTTTTCTCTTTCATAAATAATTCCTTTCGATTAATAGTTGTCCGCTGAAAGCGTCTAAACCAGTTTTGTCTTACCTGGAACGGCAACAGGTGCAACGGGCAGATCGCCGAATTCATACTTTGGGGGGCTGAGGTCCAGCTTCGACGCCTTCATCACCCAGTCCCACTTCATTGCCCGGCCGGTATAAGCGCTCATCCGACCCATGATTGCCGTCAGCGTACTTTCCGCAACCTGCCTACCTTCGTTCAACGGCTTACCCTCACGAATGCTCGCTATCAGGTCGGCATGTTCCTGTACGTAGGGATTAGGTGCAGGGCCGTCATATTTGAATGGATTTTGCCCTTCGATGAAGCCGACACTTTGGTCCGTATATGTAGAACCTTTCGTGCCGACCACACGTTCCGATACGCGCTCGGTGCAGCCGGCCATCTGACGACACATACTCATCACCCGCACGCCGTCGGGATACTCGTACTCGACGGCGAAATGGTCAAAGATATTACCGTGCTCCGGGCCGGTTCGCACTTCTCGTCCGCCCATGCCCATACATTGGACAGGATGTGCCCCTAACGCCCAGTTAATAATGTCAAGGTTGTGCACGTGCTGTTCGCAGGGCTGGTCGCCGGACAGCCACGTAAAATACAGCCAGTTTCGAATCTGCCATTCCATATCCGACCAGCCCGGCTCTCTTTTCTGTACCCACAGCAAACCCATAGCCCAGCAGCACTGCGCAGCCCTGATTTGGCCAATTTCTCCGTTATGAACTCGCTTCATAATCTCTATATAATGTGCCTGATGACGACGCTGCGTGCCCGCCACCACGGACAGACTTTTGCGCTTAGCTAATTCCGCCGAGGCAATCACCGAACGAACACCGACAGGGTCAACCGCTACGGGTTTTTCCATAAACACATGTTTGCCCGCTCCCACGGCAGCCTTGAAATGCCTCGCCCTGAAATGTGGCGGGCAGGCTAAGATAACTATATCGACGCCGCTTTCGATGACCTTTTTGTAAGCGTCGAAGCCGACGAACTGCCGTCTCCTCGGCACATTCATTTTATTCGACAATGACGGAAAGGCCTCGCGGTCGTACCTCGGCTCGGCACCTTTGTGGAGCATATCGAGGCTCGCTTTGACCTGGTCGCCGAACACATCGCCCACCGCCCAGAGCTTGACGCCCCTTTTGGTACAGGTCAGAGCTTGCGAGGCCGCGCTCGTGCCGCGACCACCGCACCCGATAAGACCGATGCGCAGCTCGTCGGAGCCGGCCGCAAAGATACGATTTGTGCCCGATGCTAAAGCAGCACCCGCCACCGCTGATGTCTTGATAAAATCCCTGCGAGTTAGCCCTCGCTTTCTTCCGTTTATTTTCTCTTTCATAAATAATCCCTTTCGATTAGTTTATGTCCCGCCTAAAAATCGTCGCAGGCAACATAGGTCTCGATTACCGCTTTTTCGCCCTATCCCGTTATCTCTTTCAGCAGTTTTTTCGTTCCGTCTCTACACTCTGGGCGGAAAGATGCGACGCAGGTATTGGGCGTCGTACCGACAACTCTCCTCCAGCCCGAGCGGCATTTCCGTACCTTCCATAACTATCCATCCGCGATAGCCGATGTCGTCCATCGCCCGGCGGACTTCCTCGAAAGCAATTGTGCCCCTGCCGTACAGGTCGTCGTAGTCCTTGGCGTGAAACTCGCAGATTTGCCTGCCGAGCAGGCGTATCTCCTCGTAGATATCGTAGCCGGCTTTATGGGAATTGCCCACATCGTAATAAACCTTGACGGCGGGAGAGCCGACCCGGTCGATGATATCCAGGTGCTGCTCGGCACTGAGCCAGCTTTCCAGGCCGAGAAAAACGCCGGCCTTCTCCGCCTTCGGCGCCACCCTTTTGAGCCGCTCGACGACGACGTCAACGCCTTTCTTGTCGTTTCGCAGGTCAGCTTTGCCGAAAAAGGCGAGGAGAACAACGTTGACGCCCATCGCCTTGCAGACGTCAATGCTCTCGGCGACCCATCGCTCGGCGCGAGGGTCGCTCTTGTAGGGGACACCGTTAAGAACCCCAAGGGCCAGTGACGCAATCTCAACATTGTGTTCTTTCACTGCCTCCAGAAATTTCTTCTGCAGCTCCGGATTGAACAGCGGCAACTCATTTTGCCCACCTCCAAAGTCCACCTGCACGCCGTCGAGTTCCAGCCGCTTGGCCATTTCGAGCGAAGCAGGGTCGGTCTTCTTGTGTATTGTCCAGTCGCAGACGCCAATTTTGAAACCCTGACCGGCCGGGCCGCCCAACAAAGCCTCGAAAGGCCGGCACGAAGCGGTCAGTGTAAGCCCGGCAACGGCACAGGCACTATTTACCATCATCTCGCGACGAGTCATTCGCAACCGTTTCATTTTCATACCTCCACAAACATACAAAAACCAGCACGGCTATCTATAAAAACCATTCCGATATTTTCGTGCTCAATTCCCTACGCTTTCAAACCTTTAAGGTTGGCGTCAAGTTTTTCTTGGCTCCTGAGAAGCCGCTTCCAGGTTATCTTGCGGCCTTTGTAGGCAGCGGTTCGGCCGAGGATTGTTACAAGATTGCTGCGGACACTCGGCGCAACAGTCGGATTGTCGAAATTTCCGCCGGTAATGCTCTTGTGGAATGTTGCGATGTTGACGACAGCACCTTCTTTATATATCCCGGGGCTTTTGCCACCGCGATAAAAGTTCTCGCCGCGAATAATCACCTGCCCGCCGTATTCCGTTTCGAGCACACCTTTAGAACCGAACATCCGATTCCTAATGCCCGAAGGCTGAGTGCCGTGCCCCTCGATCTGCTTTGAGCTAAACGTGATTCCAACATTGTTCGGATACTCAAAGAGAATGGCGAAATGGTCCCAACAGGTACCGACGGGCCGTACCGTTCTCCCACCGGTCCCCACCGCCCAAATCGGTTCCTGGTTCATTATCCAGCTCATTACGTCGAGGGTGTGAATGTTCTGCTCGGTGATAATATCGCCCGAAATTATTTTATCGAGTCCCCACGCCCGCAAACGATTCTCCGGATTCTTTGGGTCGTCCTGCCAGGTCTTGTACATACGCTTGAACGGACAACCGGCGTGGTATATCGACTCACCAAAAGCAAACTTCCCCAGCGCACCTTTGCGGACGCGGTTAAGCGCCTCACAGTAAAACTTGTCGGCGCGGGTCTGGAAATCAACGAGGAAACACAGCTTTTTGGCCGTGGCTTTCCTGCCGCTTCTGCCGATACTTTGGCAGCCGGGCACGTCAACAGCGATTGGCTTGGCAACATACACATGACAACCGGAATCCACCGCATCAGCGGCCTGCTCAGGGTGAAAATACGGCGGGCTCTCAATCGCCACCGCATCCACCTTATCGAGGAGTTTGCGATAACCTGACAGGCCGGTATAACGGCGGGCATTGTCCACACCAACTTTGCCGCCGCAGCCATCGACCCTGTCCTGGAAGTAGTCCGCCGCGGCCACGACATTGAATCCGCCGTGCTGCTTGAACAGCTCGGCTATCCAGGTCCCCCGGCCGCCGCAGCCGATTATCCCCAAATCGACTTTCGAGTTGGCGCCATAGCCGCGAACAAGCTCCGTTCTTATAACCGTAAACGACAGTGCCGTCGCGCCGGCGCCGGCAATGAACCGACGACGGGTGATTCGCTTTCGGTTTTTACCTGTGATTGTAGTTTTTCCACATTCGGCCATTTCGTAATCCTCCTTATTGTAGGGCTCCCATTGTACAATACGGCGCAGGATGGGAGCTATTTTAGTTCCGTGATTTTAATGTTGCGGTAGTCAATCCGCTGCCCATGGTCCTGCAGGCCGATATATCCCTTCCTTCGCGCCAAGCCAGGGTGCTTATCCAACTTGTCCTTGTGCTCGTTTACGTCGGTGTCCACTATGACCGTGCCATTCACAGTAACCTGCACCCTCGGCCCGTTACAGACGATAATCATTTTCTGCCATTCGTTTGCCTTTTTAGTGGCCCGCTTCGAGGGGGCCTGAACATCGTAAATGCTGCCGGTGTATTGACTCGGCCTCAACTTCGCCCACTTCTCCGCGTAATCATCGAGTATCTGGATTTCCATCCCCTCATACGCCGGATTGCCCTCGTGCGGCGCCCGCACAAAAACGCCGCTGTTGCCTCCCGGCGGCACGCGAAACTCCAGCTCCAGTTTGAAATTGTCATACTCCTGCTTCGTTGACAGCCAGCCTCCGCCGCCGCCCGCAGTGTATAGAATTCCATCTTCAAACTTCCAGCTTCCTTTTCGCCCGCCTATCTGCTGCCAGTCGGCCAGGCCATTCGCCAGCAGGTCCTGCTTTGGACTTAATCCTAACTCCGTACAGGAGCCCAAAAACGCAACCATCAGCGCCAACAAAATCGCCATTACCGCCTTCTTTTGATACATCTTATTTCTCCTGATAATATAAAACCAATTCCTGTTACTATGTAACTTAGGGGGCTGCCCTCGACCTTTGAATAACGCAGTCGGCCTACAAGAATACTCGCAACCAGATACGGAGTCAAGCGTAATTTCGTCCCGCACCAATTGAGCTTCGGCTCACCCCGTAAGTTGGCCGTTGGTCTTACGAGGCTCGGAATGACAAATTTAGCGGGGCTGTGAGGCCCGATTAAATCATAACTTGCAGCTTTTTTCTTTTTTTGACCGCTCTCTGCGGCCTCTTCATAGGCGGCTAAACGTCACAAAGCGGTTATTGCAGGCACTACTATTTGGCTTTAACTTTAGCTTTTGTGGTGCCTTTTTTATGTCCATTAGCTTCAGTAAGATAACCTATTTGTGCTTTTGACTTTGGGGTTGGTATTAACATCTTTGACAGCAAATTAAAAACGAACTTGAACTGCTCCTCGTACTTGCGTTCCATCGATTCGATTTTGCGTCTGAGCGCGGAGTTTGTGGCGAGAATCTGGCGCAGTTTAACAAATGTTCTCATAATTGCAATATTGACCTCAATAGCCCGCCTGCTCCGCAGAACACTGGAAAGCATAGCAACTCCCTGCTCGGTAAATGCGTAGGGTGCGTATCGGCGACCACCTCGTCCTTCTTTTGAGGTCGCAAATTGCGACCTCAAACGTTCAACTTCATCATTGCTCAACTGAAACATAAAGTCCGATGGAAAACGCTCAATATTACGCCGAACCTGCTCATTAAGCCTCTTGGTGGTTACGCCATACAACTCGGCTAAGTCCCTGTCTAATATAACCTTGTGTCCTCTGATAAACAGAATACTTCTGTATATCCGTTCAACAGGAACAATTGAGTCGGTCTTTTTAGCCATATTTACCACTCACCAAATAAACATAAATTTGAGGTCACAAAATGTGACCTCAAATTTAGCTGGTCACAATCCGTAACAACCTATCTTGAGGTTCCAGACTGGAACCTCAAGTCGCAACTTAACCAAAATTCTCTTTCCCGTCAAACCAGAACCCCGTCCCACACCACGCAATACGCATCACGAGCAACAAGCAACAAAATCATCAATAATTGTACGGTTTTTTGCCGTGTTTTAGCCGGGTTTTCGTTTGCATCCGGCGCAGCGTATCGGTCAAGAGCTCTGCGAGCTCCCTGTCGCTCATATTCGCGACCTCGCCGGCCGTTATCGCTTTGCCGTAGCAGACGTCAATCCGTCCGGGTGAAAAAATCTTCTTATGCCTCGGCCAGCATTCAAAGGCCCCGTCAATCACTACCGGCACAACCGCCGCCTCTCCCCGCCTGCACAGAAGGCCAAAGCCGGGCTTGAAAGGCGAAATTCTCCCGTCAATCGTACGCGTACCCTCCGGAAAAACACAAACGCCCCTGCCTTCTTTGAGTTTGCCGATGACCTTCCTCATCGCAGACAAATCCGCCTTGCCCTGCTTGACCGGTATAGTATTGACCGAAGAAATCAGCCGACCGAAAAACCTGTTTTTCCAGAGCGAATCACGGGCAAGAAAATACAGAGGCCTTTTCAAAGGTATTCCGCAAAATACCGGGTCAAGATAGCTCTGGTGGTTGCCGACCAGCACAAAAGCGCCTTTATCGGGAACGTTTTCCTTGCCGTAGACCCGCATCCGAAAAAATAACCTGCAAAAAACTTTGCAGCACCAGCGTGCAAACCGGAACCATCTCATTTTTGGTTTCTTTTCAGGCATTTTTCTTTTACGCGGCGCAAAACTTTTTCTACAACCTCTTCTATACCCAAATCGGTGGTGTCGATAATAATAGCATCATCAGCCGGCCTTAACGGCCCGACTGCTCTGTCCTCGTCGCTTTTGTCCCTTTCTTCTATGGCCTTTTGTATTTGCTCAAGACTTTCACCCAGCCCATCCGATGGGCGGGGTTCGCCGCCGCCTTTGGTGCGCAGCTCAGCCCGTCTTCTTCTTGCCCTCTCGCCGGCATCAGCCGTCAGATAAAACTTTACATCGGCGTCGGAAAACGCCACAGTGCCCTGGTCTCTTCCCTCGGTAACTATTTTTTCCTCTCCCGCCGCGAACCGCCTTTGCATCCGGACTAATTTCTCCCGCAGCTTTGCCGCCGAAGCGATATGCCGGGCCTTGGCGGTAACTTCCGGCCCGCGTATCCGCTCGGTAACATCAACCCCATCGATACTAACCGCCATCTTGCCTTCTTTGACCGCAAATTGAAATTCGCTTGTTTCCAGAACGCCGAGCAGCTTCTCCTCATCGCCCATATCGACGCCGGCCTCAATCGCAGCTAACGTTACAGCCCGGTACATCGCACCGGTATCGAGGAAACTCGCCCCCAGCCGTTCAGCCAACAGCCGGGCCACCGTGCTCTTACCGCTGGCCGCAGGACCATCAATTGTAATAACCAGATTCGCCATCTCATTGAGGTTTCCATTCGGCGTTCTCTTTATACTCCATTAACTCCACAACCGCACCGTCTTCAGTTTTATAAAAACCAACGACAGCAAATCCAACGTCGAAAGGCTCTATAAGCACCTCCATACCCTTACTGGCTTCTGCCAGATCGGGAACCGAAAAGGCTATGTGCGGCTGGGTGCGGACAGGACCCTCAACAGGTGAGTCCAGCTCAAATCTTAGCCACTCGATTCTGAATGGGTGTTCGTTAGGATTGGTTACCCATACACGCGTCGCTGCAACAAAATCTTCGCCCCGACGCTTCTGATCCGTAACCAGACCAACATGGTCAAATTTCAGCATACTATTTCTCCCAATTTCCTGGCCCGACTGATTTATACTACAAGCTGCAAACATTACGACACCGCATACTAATATAAATACAAGTCTATTCATTTCTCAACCTTTCCAGACACCGTTCTGCTTTTTGATTTTTTCAGCTTTGACAACAATAATACTTGTATCATCACACTGACTGGCAAGTCCCACAAACCGCCTTCTGTACCCGAGTATATTTTTAACCATCTGCTCCGCCGAGCCTGCGGTAAATTTCTTTGCGGTCTTCAGCAAACTTTCCCTGCCCCAGAACTGGCCATCGAAGTTGGCTGCGTCAATCAGCCCGTCGCTGTAAAACAGCAAACAATCACCGTCCTTTAATGTAACGGTTTCAATCTCGTATTCCGCCTGCGCGTCGACTCCAAGCACAAGTCCGCCTTTTTCCAGTTCCGTAATTTGCCCCTCCCTTATCAGCACCGTCGGCTCGTGCCCGCAATTGCAATAGGTTACAGCCATATCTTTAACGTCAATGATTGCATAAAACAGCGTGACAAACTCGCCGTCCCTGCACTCACTGCACGCCATCTTATTGAGCTTATCGATAATCTCCCGTATGGCTTCACCGCTGCCTTCGGTATCGGCGTAAGCCCGCACAGCGCCTCTAAAACAACTCATCATTAGTGCCGCAGGAATACCTTTGCCTATCACATCGGCAATCGCCACGACAACGCAGGTATCACTTACCTGAAGAAAATCGTAAAGGTCACCGCCCACCTCAAAACAGGGAATATAAGTAGCCGCTATATCCAGACCCGGTATCATCGGCGCCTTTTCCGGAATCATCCTTCGCTGAATGACCCCTGCCAGGCGCATCTGCTCGGCGATGCGCGCTCCTTCAATCGCTTCGGCATAGAGTTTTGCGTTTGTTATCGCAACAGCACACTGCGAAGCAACCGCCCGCGCAAGGCCGATATCATCTTCATCAAAGCGTTTCGGCCTGGGACTATACAGCCGAAGCACGCCAATCGCCTTACCCCTGAATTGCATCGCAACGGTAAGCTGGCTGACAAGACCTTCTCTTATTGTCGCCTCTTTATATTTCACTCTGTCATCAACTCGCATATCGTCCAGAACCACTGCTTCGCCGGCAAAGGCAGCTTTAACGACGGTATCGTTTTTCGAAACCACCCCCTTGTTGCGGTACTCTTCGCTGAGGCCGTACGTACTTCGCATTTTCATATCGTCGGCCTCTTCATCCAGCAGACGAATCGAGCAGGCCTTGACGCCGGTAATCTTCACCGCCGCTTCAGCTAACTTATCCAGCGCCTCTTGAAGCGAAAAATCCCCCGCCACAAGCGTCGTAAGCTGATAAATCTGCTCATCTCTTTCTATCTGTCTCTTTGTCTTTTTTGCCATAATCAACCACTATTATCCCGATTGCCGCTTGTCGAGTATCAAGTATCAAGTATCGAGTATCGAGTATCGAGTATCGAGTATCGAGTATCGAGCATCGAGTATCGAGTATCGAGTATCGAGCATCGAGTATCGAGCATGGATTATACGGTACTTTATGATCCTGGTGAACCCTAATTTATTCCGCCATCATTCGCTTGCCCCGAAAGTTGGCCGTTGGGCTTTCGGAGCTTGCATCAAAAATTGTTTTAGGTTACGATATTATGTTGTTGGTTCGAATGCGCAATACGATATACGCAATACGAGAAATGACTGCCAAACATATAATTTTCATCGGCCAGGTACAGGGTGTCGGCTTTCGCTTCACCGCTTTTCGTATAGCCAATGGCTATAAGCTAACCGGCTTTGTCCGCAACTCACCTCATGGGACCGTTGAAATGCTCACCCAGGGCCGTCCTGACGACATTGCCGATTGCATCCGGGACATTGAAGACGCCTTTAGCGGCTATATAAGAGAAACCAAAATCGAAGAAGTAACTCTCAACCCCCAATACAAAGACTTCAAAATCACATTTTAGTCCAACCAGAACCCAACCGTCATAGTTAAGGCACAATCTCGAATTGCACTTCGTTGGACATCAGTGTGCCGGTCCATGGGCCAACCTTCCACCATGGACTGTATCCCCATCGGACTTTGTAGGTTCCAGGTTTGCTAAGGTCATAATAATGTCTTACATGGTTAGGGTCAGAAGCAAGCGGCCTACGAAGGTCAGGATAATGTTTTCCAACAAACTGTCGATGATATAGCACCACAGAGCACTTGTCCACAACTGCTATCGGTGCTACCGAGTAGTTCGGCAAAGTTCCTGTACCTCCACGATACGGTACATTCTTCCCATCAGGGCCGATCACCTCAAACCAAGAGTAGTTGTACTGAAGTTCTGGATTGTTACCTAACCACCAGACTCTGGTCTTGAGTTTGGCATTCTTTTCGGCTTCTTGAACGCTGGTTTTCCACTCCAGGCGCGAACCGACGTTTATAATCCCGTACGTAAGCGGGATGGGCTGGCCAATCTTGAAGCGAGCACGATGGCACAAGAGAAAGGCCGCAAGGCCGTCCTTGACTTTCCCATGCGGCAATAGTCCTGCAATCGGCGACTCCTCGGATGTGCTAACGTTCTTTGGTTCGGGCAGTTTCTGCTGTGTCTGACTCAATGCCACGCAGACAATCAGAGCGACCAAGCTAATAAACATTGTAATCCATCCAGGTCTTGTACTTTTCATTTTTTGCTCCTTTCCGCTTTCAGTATTGTAATTGTCTCAGGGACACCCTTCTCCTGACGCCCAGGTTGTACTTACCACACAGTCGTGGCTATTTTACGATCTCGAACTGCACTTCGTTGGACATAAGTGTGCCTGTCCATGGGCCAACTTTCCACAATGGATCATACCCCCATCGAACTTTGTAGGTGCCCGGCTTAGTCAGGTCAAAATCGTGCCTTAAAAGTTTAGGGTAAGAAGCAAGCGGGCCACGAAGATCGGGATAGAACCTCCCAACAAACTGACGATGATATAGCACCACAGAGAACTTGTCCACGTGCGCTGCCGTGAAGTTCGGTAAAGTCCCACCACTCGCACGACACGGTATACTTTGTCCATTGGGCCCGGTTACCTCAAACCAGGAGTAGTTGTACTGATCCGCTGGCTCATTCTGCAGCCACCAAATTCTGGTCTTGAGCTTTGAATTTTGTTCGGCTTCTTGAAGGTCGGTTTCCCACTCAAGGCCCGAACCGACGTTTATAATCCCGTACGTAAGCGGGATGGGCTGGCCAATCTTGAAGCGGTCACGGTGGCACAAGAGAAAGGCCGCAAGGCCGTCCTTGACTTTCCCATGCGGCAATAGTCCTGCAATCGGCGACTCCTCGGATGTGCTAACGTTCTTTGGTTCGGGCGGTTTCTGCTGTGTCTGACTCAATGCCACGCAGACAATCAGAGCGACCAAGCTAATAAACATTGTAATCCATCCGGGTCTTGTACTTTTCATTTTTTGCTCCTTTCCGCTTTCAGTAGCCGCAGCTATTTTACGATCTCGATTCGGATTTGGTTCGAAACGAGATGTCCCTGCCACCAAGAACCGCTTCCAGCAGGAACCAAGTAGTTCCATTTGATACAGTACGTTCCAGCCGTCCTGGATTTGCGACCCAATGCGATAATGCCCAGTCGTCCATGAAGTTCCCCTGGCGCCAAGCGGAACGCATGCTCTGCGTCAAAGTGATAGCTGAGATTGGGGCCACATACAACACCACCGTCGTAAAAAAAGTCGTTCCCATGGGGTCCTGTTCCTGAAAACCAGGACACGGGGTCAAGTCCGCACAGACGCACTACCGGGTGTGGTGGCTGGAGAGTCATCGCTTCATCCCGCATGTTTATGACGCCGTACACAACGGGTATCAACTCACCAACCTTGAACTTATCCCGCTCACATGTCAGAAAGGCCGCTAAACCGTTTTTGCTTTTCCATTGCGGGAATAGTCCGGCAATCAGCGACTCCTCGGATGTGCTAACGTTCTTTGGTTCGGGCGGTTTCTGTTGTGCTTGACTCAGTGCTGTATAGGCAATGAGCACAAGCAGGCCAGCACAGATGGCAATCCATACAAGACTTGCTTTTTTCATTTTTTGCTCCTTTTCGTTTTTTGAAATTCTATCTTATGAGATCCAGGTCATTTTAAATTCCACAACAACCCATTTACCATTTATCTTTTTAAGTTTTGCCTGATGACCACTTGCAGACATGCTACTCTCCCAATCACTGATTGTTGCAGTAGCAGTAGTAGCCGATTCAATCTTTACTGTTATGTTCACTATATTAACAAAGCCATTCCTTGTTTCTGGCGAACGAAGAACAACACCGCCGTAGCCATAGTATTCCTGCTTTGCAAAATTCCCCCTTTCAACAATGACAACGGCGTCTTGACTGTTTCCCGTCGCACAAAGAGCGGAGAAAACAGCTTGCCGTATTTCTGTTACATCATTTATATCGTTATGCTTTGGCGTGAGGGGATTGCAGTCTTTGCCATCGGGCAGGCCATCTTTGTCAGAATCCGGGTTTCTTGGGTCGGTCAGTAAACGAGCTTCAACAGGGTCTGGAACACCATCTTTGTCGGAGTCTACAAGATGGTCGCTTATACGGGATTCCTTGATTTGACCATCGACAACAATCTTGAGCGAGCCATTTTTGACTTGGAAGCTACACTTATCATCCCATCTCCTATAAGTGTGACTAAAGGGGTAGAACTCAGGTATGCCGGGTAAATCAAGAAGAATTGGCTGTGACCACAAATCTCCTTCAAGGGATTTACAAATCCAGATTTCAGCAACTGCGCTATGGCGTTTCCATTGGAATATAGCCCAGGTTCTGTTCTTTTCGTCGGTTGTTTTAGCAAGGGGGGTTAGGTTATGTGGGGCAAAGTGGTCTATGGCATGGTCTTTGAAGCCAAGTTGGAAGGGGGGCGGTTCTGTGAAGCGCTTTTTGCTCCAGGCCTCAAACTGTCGAATGGCTTCAATTGCAGACGGGGTTCCAATTTTCCCCAAGGCAACTAATGCGTGTTGTTTAAGTTCTTGACAGTTTACCCTGTGAGCAGTTAGGAACTCTCGAAGAATAGCAACCGCCTCAGGAGATGCTGCACTCCTGAGCTGTTCAATGGCTTTAAGACGAGGATCATCAGCGGGAACCCAGAGGCCGTATCGGGTTGTAAGATCCTTTCGGAGTAGAGTTTTTCTTGAGGATTCTAATTCGCAATCATCTACAGCCAAAATCTCGATTTGAATTTCATTTGAAACAAGCTCTCCCACCCAGCAAGAGTCACCAACTATAGACCCGATTTGGTAATGCCATTTGATGGTATAGATTCCGGGTGTGCACAATTTAAAATTACCTCGAATATTGGGAGTCAAACGTCCATGAAAGTTTCGCCGTTTCAGTCGCAACACATCTTTGGGACTAAGACGCGGGAATGTTGCATAAACACCCATGTAAGGAACATCGTTGCCATCGGGTCCTGTTATTGAAAACCACGATCGATTAGAAGGGTCGACCGCAGGGTTCGGGGCCGGAACAGCCATGCTTTCATCCTGACCGTTGTAGACAATGCCGTACAAAAGCGGAACCGGCTCATCCAACTTGAACTGATTTCGCTCGCATATTAGGAAGGCCGCCAATCCGTCTTTCACAGGGCCGTGAGACATCGCGATGCTTATGGCTACAGGTTTTGGTTTTTTCATAAACATAGGTTTTGCTGCTCGTGCGGCCAATAGCATGTTGTAGTTAGGCTCGCTCTGGCTAAGGAACGCATCTAAATTCTTGGAAACTTTTAGACTCTCGTAAGCCTCATCGGCGGCAAATCCTTTATCTGGGAACGGTCCTTCTTCAACAAATTCAGCTCCGCCGGGTTTTCCCTTATCTCGCACTGCCAGTTCACTCGACTGCTCTGGCAATCGCGGAATCTTAAGATCGGATTCTGCTCTTTTGCCCGTTTTGTTTGCATTAGAAATCAAAATGCCAAACCCTATCCCACAGACCACAAGAACCACAGCCGCCCAGGACAGTGTTCTCTTCCACTTAACTTTTACGAATTTATCGTTTCCCTCTCGTTCTGCCTTCGTCCCCTTGAGCTCATCAAGAGCATTCTTCATCACCGAATCGGCAAATGCCTCGCTGGGTTTATCTGAATCGCCGGCCAGTTTGACCAAACGCGAGATATTTTTCTCTAAATTGTTTTCTTTGGATTTCATAATTTTTACTCCTTCTTATTCACCGGTGCCATTCGTTTAAGCCGTTGGCGAAGAGAAATCCTCGCCCGATACAACAAGCTGTGCACGGCCTTCTCAGTTATACCCATCTGCCGGGCTATTTCCTGTGCCGACAGACTTTCGATATACTTGGCCCTCAGCACCGTTTGTTCTTTACTTTCCAATCTATCTAACGCCGCCCTGACAACCGCAGCCGTCTCCTTCTGTTCGAGCACCTCGTCAGGCAACGGCTTGCTGTCAATCGCCTCAAGATAGCTGCTGATATCGCCGTCAACGCCGTGCCGGCTCGCCCGCCTTCTCATCTCAAGCCGGATGTTGTTCCGTGCGATGCCGAAAATCCATCCCTCAGGGCTGCCCCTCGATGGGTCATAGCTGCTGCACCCCCGCACAGCGTCAAAAACCGTCCTTTGCACCAGTTCCTCGGCCAGCGTCGGGTTCGGCCAACGTTTCATAAACATCCCGTAAAGCTGCGGTATCTCCCGCCCCAGGAACTCCCCCCACATATCGGCATCGCCTGCAGATATGCCCGCCAAACTTCGTTGGTTAGACTGCTCAGTCACTTTCCCAAACTCGCAATTCTGGTACCAGTTTCTACTAACTATTATGCGCGCAAAAAGCAAATTGCTCACACATTTTTAATATTTCCTGACGCAATACGAAATACGAGCAACGAGCATCGAGCATCGAGATATTTTCTCCAACCAGCTTGACACAAAATGATTGCGCGGCTAAACTGACCCCGATACTCGATACGGGAATCGAGAATAAGACTGGATAAATCTGGAGTGGATATCAAAATGCTTGCGTATCTGTTCGGCTTAGGACTACACGAAGTACTGATAATTATTATCGTCACCGCGCTTGTGGTCTACCTAATCACCCGCCGACGAAAACGCTGATATGCCCTCCTGCGTCAAGCCGAACTTCTTGTTCACGCTTTCTTACGATCCATCACATACATATGTTTAATAGCTCTTGCAGAATATACAATTGCTGTGATTCCAGAATGAAACAGAATAAAAATCAGGGAGTATAAAGGAACTCCCAATAAGATACCCACAAGAATTGGAATATTATACAGGTTTCTTCTGCCCGCTACTCTTTTAAAAATTCTTTCAAAATCCCCGGCATCATCCAAACTTCTACCCATCGCTCTTCTAAACTGATCGTATATGTGCCTGTAAAATGCTATAAAAAGGATTATAAAAATGCAGAGGACTAATGAAATATTACTTCCTGTTGAACGAAAGAGGAACCAGGACAAAGCTATGAACCATGAAAATTCAAATAAGAGATCAAAGGAATGTTCCAATGAGCCTAATTTGCTAATCTTTAATTTCACTCTTGCTAATTTACCATCCAAACCGTCAGCTATTCCTACAACAAAGCTTAAAATTGAGGCGGGTAATAAATAACCAAAAAAGAACAAAGCAGTTACCGTATAGGCTAAGATATTTACTATGATGGTTAGTTGATTGGGCGTAATATTGAAATTTGAAACGAAAGCTACCAATTTGTTCTCTATTGGTTTATGAGCATAATAAGCAAGAGCGTCAGACGGATTTTTGCTGGTATTCTCAAGGATGTTATTTGAGTTTATTATAGAGTTTTTTTTGGAGATTCATATTTTATAAGTTTGGTTTTTTGTATCTTTCCTTGAGTATTTTGGGAAGTTCATCTTCATATTTTTTGAAATATTGTTTCCATATTAACAATAACACAATGAATGTGACAACACCCGAAGTAATGGTGTATAATGTATCAACTCTTAGATTACAGAAGAGCAGAGATACAAATATGGACGAGACTAAAATATACAAAAAATAGAATGCAAAATTTAGACTTCCAATTTTACTCGTTAATCGTTTCCCGTCTTTTGGGTAAAATTGCCTATAGGAAGCATCCCACTCATTTATCTGAATCAATTCTGCGGTTCTGGAATATGTAATGAAGTGGACTGTTAGTGAATGGCACATTAAGAAGCCAGCAACTGAAAGGAGCAAAACAAATACTATAACTCCCAAGCGAATGAACAAAGGTTGATCTATTTGCAAAAAAATCAATATCCCAACGACTACCAAAATATAGATATTAGTAAACCATAGCCGTTCGTCCGCTACATGTCTTGCGTGAAGCCAATACTGCTCGTATATCGTCTTTAGATTCTTATTATTCTTTTCAGGTGACATCTTTATCTCTCTAAAATTTTCTGCCGGGTTAACCATAGAAATACAACTTATATTCTTTTGTTTTTATTATTCCGGCAATATCTGGTGATGCGGTTATAAACAGAGTTGAGATTTTTCCAGCCAAGTCGTTACGAGAGCATTAAGTTCTTCATCCTGGTAATTGAACTTGGCAATTATTATTTTTTCTTTCTCTGATAATCT
>JAUWBI010000057.1 GCA_030601745.1 Phycisphaerae bacterium | reverse complement strand
GTGTTTTTTGTGAATATAAAAGGCGGCGAGAGACTGCAAATTAGCTGTCGCGGGTTCTATAATTCAAGAAAGGTACCCAGAAGGCGATAAAGGGCATTCTGGCGAATGTTGCAAAATGTGGTGCCCTAATTGTGGCGGGATAAAAGCTGACCGGGCGTATGATGCGATTAGTAACCTGCATTTGTGTGTTGGCGGTGGGGGCCTCGTGCATACCAGATGAGTCAACGAAACCGTCGGCAAAATCGGTCCATAAAACCGATGTGCTTACGGTTTTTCTAACGGGCAACGAGCTTGGAGCGTTGAGGCCGTGCGGCTGTTTCGGCGGACAGCTTGGGGGTTTCGACAGGCGCTCGGCGGTCTTCAACAGCGTGCCCAGACAAGGAAGATTGATTGTCGATACGGGCCGGTTTGTAGAAGGTGACAGTGAGCAGGATTTAATCAAGTTCGATATAATAATTCAGGCGTTTAGCCGGCTTGATTATGATCTGGTCAATCTGGCGGAAAAGGACATCGAGATAGTCGAAAATCTTGGACTGCTGGACAGTATTGGCTCGGTTTTTAACATTATAAGTTCTCACAGGCCGGCCGATGTGAATGTTCCGGCAAAATTTACGAAACAGTTGTTACTGAAAGATAAAACTGTGGCCGTAACGGTTGCGGCCTTTGACGCAAAATCCGGCCAGATAGAACGAATCAGTGAACTTTTTACCCCCCGGGCCGATCTGCAAACGGTTGACATCCTCATATTAAACCGATGTGATGCCGGCATTATTGGTTCCATTGCGGAGAGTGGGATTGTAGATTGTCTGGTTTGCCCTGCTGAATCTGATGAGGCGATGGTAATCAGTGCCCCAGATGAGAGGCCCTTAGTTGTATCAGCAGGGCGGTACGGTAAATATGTGGGCAAGTTACAGATAAGAGCCGGTGAAGCGGGGGACAAACTAAATCTTAGTTTTTTGCCTGTACCGGTTACAGAGGATTTGCTGCCGGATAAGTCTCTTGTTGAGTTGTACAAAGAGTACCAACGGCTTGTTAAGGAGGCCAATCTTCTGGAGAAGCATCCGCGTTTTGTTTTGCCGAATGGTTTGAGATATACCGGCTTGGAATCCTGTAAGCCCTGTCACGAGTACGAATATGAAAAATGGAGCAGCGGGCCCCACGCACATGCTTATGCGACGCTTGATGGAGTTGGCTCGGCGTTTGACCCGGAGTGTGTCGTCTGTCATGTTGTTGGTATGAAATACGAAAGCGGCTTTGTTTCGGCGGAGAAAAGCGGCTATTTGAAAAATGTCGGCTGCGAAAGCTGCCACGGTCCGGGCTCGGAACATATCAGAACTTTAGGCAAGGCGAAAACCACCGGGCCGAAGTCGCATTGTGCTGATTGCCATACGCCTGAGACAAGCGGCGACTATGGCGGAAACGAAGAGCTTTATTTTGAAAAAATAATTCATTGGAGGGAACCAAATGCCCCCGGTGATGTCAAATAATAAGGAGATTTGGCCCCGGCAGCAATGGAGCCCGGGTCGGTCCCAATTGGTGACGGGAACAGGAATATGATAAAGACATTGCGAATAACAAGTGTCGCAGCAGTAGCTTTGGCTGTTGTTTTTTTTGCTTTTCCTGCGGTTTTTGGTGTTCGCGGCGATGAGCAGACCGAGCGATTTTTGAATTCTGCCGGCGTGATAGAGAAGTTCAACAAGCTCAGGAGTGGTAAGAGCGCAAAGGGTCGAAGCCAGGTATCGCCGCTTGTAAAGCAGGCGGAGGCCTTTGCATTGTATTTGGATCCGCCGAAGCCGCCGAAGCCGGAGATAACTACTCCAGGGCCTCGCCCGACCCCGATTCCTGGACCCAAACCAAAGGTAGTTTCAGCCAAATTTACGCTTATCGGCACCAGTTATTATGCGTCACATCCGGAGCTGTCGCTGGCATTGATTGACGAGGTGGGCAAGGGCTTGCGCTGGGTCAGACAATCCGGCAAGGTGGGTCATTTAATCATTGAGGAGGTAAAAGCCGGGCTTGTAGTTGTTCGAGACGGCCAAGGGACTTTCGAGCTTGCGCCGCAGCGCCCGGAAAAAAGAAGTCTTCTAAAAGGTGCAGCGTCATCCGCCAGAACCGGCCCCAAATCCACTTTACCGTCGTCAATCGGCCCCAAAGCCGCTTCGACGGTGCCAGCCCCTGCTGCTTCCAGCACTATAAGCAGAAGGCTTCCAAGTAGTAGGCCTCCACGGGTGAGCGCTGAAGAAAGCGCGGCGCTGGAAAAACTCATGAGCAAGCTGAAAACCGTGCGGGAAAGTGCGCAATCTGACAAAGCCGGTTCGGGACGCAGCGATGAAGATGTCGCGGCGCTGATGGGAAAACTTCTTTCCGACTTTCAAAGTACGCGGATAAGTGCCGAAGAGGCGAAGAGACTGGACCGTTTAGGCAAAGAGTTGAAAGACATTTCAGAGGATCCGAATCGCCCGCGGAGCCGGAAAATTGAAAGGCCAAAAAGGTCGCGGGAGCCGAACAGTCCGGCTAAGAAATAACGCCTACCCCCATTTACTATATTTCCGAAACGACATCGGGAAACAGACATCGGATAAAAACATTCGAGTTTTCCATTGACTATTTACTTTTGAGTCCGAGTCCTACATCCAACCAATAGTCAATATCCAGTTTGTCAATCGTCAGTTTCTCTGCGTTTTTGGCGGTTTTTTCGCCTGAAAGCAGGAACTTTTGGGCGTTTTCTGTGTCTGATTAGTATAGGCGGTATGCAGTTTTTGACTGGATTAACAGGATTTTGTTTTCGTTTCGGCTTATCCTGTAAATTCTGTCCGATAAATGCAAAATATGTTGTTGAATTAGAGTTTCTCAGGAGAAGTAAGCTTATGGCATCGAAACTAAGCTACAGCAGGGCTTTTGGTACCCACAAGGCGTCCGGCTTTGACGGACTCGTTTTTATTTTGGCGGTAACTTTTTTTCTATGCGGCAGTTATGTTTTGGCCGCTGGCCCGCCGCGATACAGGGTTTTTACGTTGCGACACATATCAGCCGAGCAGGGCAAGAAGTATCTGGCCGAGGCCAAGATAGGCACGGTTTCGCAGCTTCCCGGTCCAAATGCGCTTTTAGTAACAGCTCAGCGGGCCGAGCTAATCAAGGCAAGCGCTATTTTGAAGCTTGTTGATGCCAAGGAACCGTTTGTTATAAAGGCGTTTTTTCCCCCCTGGGGGGTCAAGAATCTGCCCTCTAACGAGCAGATTGCAGCGGAAGTTGGCAATATATCGATAGGGACCTTCTCTGAACCGCCGGGGGCTGCAAAGAGCAAGGCAATTATTGATATGCACAATGATGCTGTGATAGCTGTTGCCCCCGCCAGGGAGCTTGAAAAGATTATTACCGCTATTGAGCAGCTTCAAAAGGGAAAAGCCAAGGATGAATTGAGAATTGAGAATGAAGAATTGAGAATTAAGAATTCTAAATTCAAAATTCTAAGTTCTAAATCCCCAACCGGCCAGGCCGAGGCGGAAGACTCCGAACCAGATGAGCTTTTCGACAAGCTGCTTGGTTCGCTTGCCGAGGTGGAAAAAAGGATGGCCGAATCCCGCCAGGTCGAGACCGAGCCAAATGAACCAGGCGCCGTTGGAACCGTACCGGAGCCGAATGAGCCTTCTATTGGTCCCGCGCCCCCGAAGGAAGCGAACCTTCTTGCTGCTATTCTCGAAAGACTTAATGCTCTGGAAGTTGCTGTCAAAGGTGGGCGGGAACCTCAGCGGCCAGAAGAGCAAGTGGCCAAGCCCCTGCCACCTCCAAGCAGGGTCAAGATTGAGAAGCCGGGTGAAGTGGTTTCGCCGGAGCCCATTTCCAATGGCGATGAGATGCTTGAGCTGGATTTGCCCCCGAAAATCAACATCATTCAACTGCTTGATTTGGTGTCCGAGTTTTTAGGTTACGACTATATGTACGACCCAGCCGATGTAGCAGGCTTAAAAGGCGAGGTTACAATCACCATGCGCAAGATCAAGGTAAAGCATTTGTATCCTCTTCTTGAATCTGTGCTGAAGTTCAAGGGCTTTGTAATGACTCGCAGGGAGGGGAGCAATCTTCTAACCGTTGTTCCTGTCGCTAAAGCAATAGAAATTGACCCTCCTCTGCGGTCAGAGCAGGCGAAGATAGAAGTTGGGGACGTAATCATAACCCGTCTCTTTGAGCTAAAAGATATAGATACCGCCAGTGCACAAACTCTTTTGAACGGTATGAAACTCAGTGTAAGCATCACGCCGATTCCCGAAGCAAAAAAACTTATCGTAACCGGATACGCCTACCGTATGGCACGTATCAAAGAACTTCTGGAGATGATTGACAAGCCGGGTGAGCCGAAAAAGTTCAGGTCCAGGCAGTTAGAATACACGATGGCAACCGCCCTTGCTCCGAAAATCAAGACGCTTGCCGAACAATTAGGGACTGTATCAATTGCTATTGGCGCACCCACGGCAGCAGCACGACCGTCGGCACCGCCTCCCAGAGGTGAGTCGTCAGCCGCCAGAAGGGCCCGAGAGGCGCGTGAGGCTATCGCCAGAAGAACCGCAGCCGCCAGAGGTGCAGCCGTCGGGCCTGCAGCGGCCAAACCTACCGTGTATCTCGATGCCGACGAAAGAACAAACCGCATCCTGATGATAGGGCTTGCAGAGCAATTGGCTATTGTCGATGAGTTGATAGATACTCTTGATGTGGAAAAGCAGGACCTGCGGACTCTGCGATTATACGAAATCCAGCACGTTGATGCCGAGGAGGTAGTGAGGAAGCTGGGAGAGCTTGGCATAATTAGCGGTGGTCAGGTATCTGCGAGGGGGCCTACCAGAACAACCACCAGAATCACCACACCCACCACCAGAGTCAGCAGGCCTACTGCGCCTGTAACGGCCAGAACCGCTGTAACAGAAGAGCCCCTTGTGGAGGAGCCGCAAGTGGTGATAATTGAATCGACGAATTCGCTTCTGGTTAATGCAACGGACGAGCAGCACACCCAGATAGCTGTGATTATCGGCTACGTGGACAGCGAGGCATTAGAAATCACCATTCCATATGTAGTGTATCCGCTCGAAAACCAGGATCCTGAGGAGCTCGCCGGAACCCTGAACAAGCTTGTTATGGAAACCACCACCAAGGAGGAAAAGGGTGCCAAAATCGTAACAACAACCAAGAAATTAGAAGAGGACATCTACATTATCTCCGACCCGAAGACTTATTCGCTCATTGTTTACGCCAGCAAAAAGAACCAGCAGTGGATTGGCTCGCTCATCGAGCAGCTCGATGAATATCGACCACAGGTGCTCATCGACGTAACGCTCGTGAAAATTACAAAGTACGATGAGTTCAGGTATGACCTTGACCTGGTCTCAAAGTTTCCGAAACTTGCAGCGGGCGGGCAAATGGAATTCCTTTCTGCCCTTATTGGTAATCCGGGTAAGCCCGAGGCGGAAACATTTTTCCCCGATAAACGAATTATTGAGGCGACCACTACCCACGGATCGGGGGGTATGGGGTTCTATGCGGATGAGCATATTCAGCTCCTTCTTGACCTTATGGAAAAGAAGAAATATGGCCGTGTGCTGGCAAGACCAAAACTCCTTGTTAATGACAACGAGACAGGAACTATCATAACTAAGAAACAAACCAGTATCGTTTCACCAGAGATGAAGGCGGTATCCGTACAAGCCGGTGTAACGTCAGGTGTCACGGTCAAGATTGACACTTACACTTCCGACATTACGCTTGATATTCAACCCCATATAAGTAAAGGTGACCAGCTTCGACTTTCAATCACCCTCAACCGAACTGATTTTGAGGGGCTTGGTGACATGTACACGATAACAGTTCCTGGAGCAGAGGGTACCATACAAGGTCCAGAGCCACCGGACCTTATAACCACTAACATCACGACGGTCATAACCGTTCCGGACGGTAAGACCATAATACTCGGCGGCTTAGAGCAGCTTGACCAGTCCAAGGGCGGAACCAAAGTTCCCATCCTCGGAGATATTCCGCTTATCGGAGGACTATTCAGAAATATACACAATCTCTCTGAACAAAGCAGGCTTTATATATTCGTTAAGGCCCATATCTTGAGGCCCGGCGAAGATGTTGCCGCAATCACTGATATAGAAGTAGTATCAGCAAAGAACCGGGCTACATTCGAAAAATACGAAAAAGAAATGCAGGAATACGAGGATTGGCCCGGCATAAAGCCGAAACCTATGGACCCGATAAGAATTCTCGAAGCTGATTAGGAAAGTGGCGTATAGCGGATAGAAAAGACTGGGCGCCGGATGCTAAAGGCTATACACTAAACGATATATGAAAGATTTATTGATACAAACTGCTAAGCGGACGGGTTTGGCTGACGCTGAGCAATTGGCTAAATTTCTCGAAGAAAACAACGAGCAGAACCTGCGGCTTGATGAGCTTTTGCTTGGCTGCCCTTACTTTACCGAAGATGTGGTTTTGAAGCTCTTTGCCGCAGCGCTTGGCTTGGAATTTCTGCCGGAAATATCTCCAAAGGCCGTGCCTGTGGAATTTATAGAAGCTGTTCCTGCAACCTACGCTCAGCACCATTATCTTATCGGGATAAGGGTCGAAGGCGATGACGGTGAACTTACGGTTGTTTTGTCCAAGCCGTTGGATGCAAATGCTCTTGATAATGTCTCGAAGATGACCGGCTTGCCCGTTAAGGCGGCAATATCTACCCGCGCTGCCATTACCTCTGTAATAGATGTTGCCTACGAGCAGAGGACGACGGTCATCGAGGAGGTGGCCGAAGAGCTTGATTCGCAAAATCTCGACCAGCTTATTGATGAAGTGGCAGGGTCGGACGACCTGCTTGACGTTGTGAATCGGCCTCCGGTTATCAGATTGGTGAACGATATTCTTTTTCGTGCTTTGCAGCTAAGGGCCAGTGACATTCACGTTCACCCTTACGAGACAAAGATTCAGATTCGCTATCGTATCGACGGCATTTTATATGACACTCTGAGTTTGAACAGGAACGTTCTGCCGTTGATTATCTCTCGTATCAAGGTTATGGCGGGTATGGACATTGCGGAGCGCCGGCTTCCACAAGACGGCAGATGCAGTGTTCGGCTCGGCCAGCGTGAAGTCGATTTGCGTATCAGCACCGTGCCGACCAGCTTCGGCGAACGCAGTGTCCTGCGACTGCTGGATAAAAGCACCGGTCTGTTCGGATTAGACGAGCTGGGACTTTGGAAAGAGGATTTGAAAAAATTCGATACTTTGCTGACCCGCTCTCACGGTGTTATTTTCGTAACGGGCCCCACGGGCAGCGGAAAGAGCACCACGCTCTACGCCTGCCTTAACAGGATTAATTCAGCCGAGAAAAATGTTATAACCATAGAAGACCCGATCGAATATCAGCTCGAAGGCATCAGCCAGATTCAGGTTGCCAGCAAAAAAGGGATGACTTTTGCCACGTCGCTTCGGCACGTGCTGCGTCAGGACCCGGATGTTATAATGGTCGGTGAGGTTCGAGACATCGAGACCGCCCGTATGGCGATACAATCTTCTCTGACGGGGCATTTGGTTTTCAGCACGCTGCATACGAACGACTCGGCTGGAGCGGTGAGCCGGCTTTTGGATTTGGGTGTCGAGCCGTATCTGCTAAGTTCGTCCTTGATTGGCATAATAGCTCAACGATTAGTACGAAAGGTGTGCCCGGATTGCAGGAAGGTTGCCGAGCCTACGGCTCACGAATTGAGGGAGCTTGGTCTGGGTGAGGCAGCGGCTGACAGCGGTGGGAAGTTCTTTGTCGGGGAAGGGTGTGAAAAATGTTTTCAGACCGGTTTTCGCGGGCGAACCGGTATTTACGAAATGATGCTGATTAATGAAGAAATCCAGAACCTGATATACAAAAGGGAGACTGCCGGTACAATAAAGAAGGTTGCCCTTGATGCGGGGATGCAGACCCTGCGGATGGACGGGGCGCGAAAGACCCTTTCCGGGATAACAACTATAGCTGAAGTTTCGAGAGTAACACAGGCGGACGTAATGTAAAAATGTAAAATGTAAAGCGAAAAACGCAAAACCGCAGTGTGCAATTGAAAAGTTTGAAATTTTGAATTATGGTTTTTAGCTTTTAGTTTTTATTTTTTAGTTTTAGTTATGCCAAGATACTATTATACAGCGATAGCAGCAGGCGGCAAAAAACTCAAAGGCGCGATTACCGCTGAGAGCTCTTACTCCGCGCGGAAACAGCTGAGGGTGCGGAGTATTCACCCCGCCTCAATCACAGAAGTCGGCTCCGGCGCCGGAGGCAAAGCTGCATTGTTTTCAATTTTCGCCAGGGGCGGCAAGACCCAAATAATCGATTTTACCAAGCAGATGGCCACGTTTCTTAATTCGGGTATTAAACTGACCGAGGCGCTTTCTGTCCTTGCTTTGCAAGCGTCGGATGTGCGATTCAAAAACGCCCTTGCCGACATTCGCGACCGCGTTGTCACCGGCGAGTCATTTACCGATGCTCTGAAAGATTACAGCGATTATTTTGACGTTATATTTGTAAGTATGGTCCGTGTAGGCGAGGTTACCGGCTCTTTAGGAAAGAGTCTTTCGACCATTGCCAACTTTATGGAAAAACGCCAGCGGGTTGAGTCGAAGGTAATTACGGCGATGATATATCCGATGGTTCTATTTTCATTTTGCATCGTAGCGATTATTATTTTGACAACGACCGTCATCCCGAAGATAGGTGAGCAGATTGCAAGCACAGGGCAAAAATTGCCCTGGATTACACAGCAGTTGATGAGCGTAGGTAATGTGCTGACCAGCTGGCGGTTGCTGATTGTTATTGCGGTAGTTTCCGGTATTATCTGGGGTCTCAAGCGTTTTCTTAAAACGCAGCGAGGCGCATATTTGCGTGACAAGTTTTTACTGTGGCTGCCGTTATTTGGCCCTCTTATAAAACAGCGTGTTGTTGCGCGTTTTGCGTCCACTCTTTCGACGCTTCTTAGTTCAGGGCTTGCAATGGCTGAGTCTCTTCGGGTTGTGGCTGAAGTTACCGGCAACAGCATTATGAAAAAAGCCGTCCAACAGTCTCGTGAGAGGATTCTTGCCGGCGCTGATATTGCGACGCCGCTGCGAGACAGCGGTGTCATCGACCCTGCTATTGCCCATATGGTTACCGTTGGAGAAAAAAGCGGCGAATTAGAGACAATGCTTAAAAATATCAGCGAAAACCTCGAGGCCTCAACTGACGTAGTTATTGAAAGATTAAGTGCTGCGGTCGAGCCGCTTATTATAATTTTTATGGCTGCAATAGTTGGCGTAATTGCTTATGCAACGATATTGCCGATTTTGGAAGTTTCAGCGTTCGAATTTTGACCCTGTTAGAAGTCTCCACCGTTGATGGGACGTCCCGCACTTAGCGGGCTTACTTCTAACGGGGTTAAGCGGTTAGTTTAGGAGTTTGAATAAAAATGGGAAAAAGAAAGGAAGGCGTCAGGAAAGGTTTTACGATGGTTGAGCTTATGGCCGTGCTGATTATCATCGGCCTGCTTGCCACATTGGTAGGTACAAAGGTATTGAAGCAGATAGAGAAGGCCAAATTCGCAACCACGAAGGCCAATTTGAAGACTCTTCATACGGCGGTTATGCATTTCTATATGGACACCGGCCGATTCCCAACTGAAGAGGAAGGCCTTCTGGTACTTGTCGAGTCTACGGGCGACATTGAAGGTTACGACCTGGACGGCTATCTGGAAGAAACAGCAATACCCAAAGACGGCTGGAAAAATGAGTTTATTTATGAGGCTTTTCCTGAGAGCGGCAAGCAATTTGCAATTAGGAGCTGTGGCCCTGATGGCGAAGAAGGCACCGAGGACGACTTACTCAGCACGGATGCTGACTGATGCGTATATGCGTAAATGCGTGAATGCGAAAATGCGTGAATGCGCTGATGCGCCCACTCATTCACGCATCCAGGGTTTTACGCTGACTGAGACAATAGTGGCGGTTGTGATAATTTCGCTGTTTGTGCTTCTGGCGCAGATGAGTCTTTTGGGGGTACTGCGAAGGGGCACGTTTAAGGCCCAAGCCCGGGAGCTTGTCTCGACAATGCAAATGGCTGCGAGTGCCGCAGCCCAGAGCGATAGAAGATACGAAGTTATTATCGATTTGACAGAACAAAGCTATTTGCTTCGCCAGATTACTTCGCCTGATTTATCAGAGGTTCTGGAAGAAGAGATTATTGTCGAAAATGATTTTAGCGATAACTGCTGGGTTGCTTATGTTGAGTTCGACGATGGGGACTACACCAATGAAGGCCAAGCAAGATTCCGTGCGGGACATGCGGGCTGGCAATACGGCGGAAAAATCGTCCTGCTCGACAGAGCTGAGCAGCCATATTCGGTTGTGGTCAACCGGATAAATAGAATTATCACGTTGAGAGAAGGTGATGTCGAACTTTTGGTGCCGAAGGCTAAAAATGAAGTGCCGTTCTAAAAAAAATCCGTTATCTGCTTTACCAAAGTATAAGGGCTTTAGCTTGCCGGAAGTTGTGGCTGCTTTGATTATACTGGGGCTTGTCAGCTCGAGCGTATTGGTTGTTATAAGCCGCTGTATGGTCTCGGCGGCAAATTCGGCGCTGCGCATGCGGGCCTTTGAAGTTGCACGCGAGAATATGGAAGCTCTTCTGTCCAGTGATTCAGTTAAAGAGATGGTTGAGTATGGCAGCAGTGATAAGTATCCGGAAATTGAATGGCAAACCGTTGTTGAGACGTTTTATGAGCCGATAACGGCGCGGATGTGGATTCAGGCGGTTTGCTCGGCCGAGTATGAAGACACTGAAGGTGAAATGCAAACGGTTGAACTAACGAACTGGCTGACCAATGTGTCAAAGGAAGATGTGCGTAAAATTCTTGAGGAGCAGCAAAAAGATGATGAGCTGTTGGCTGAGCAGATTATCGAAACTGAGGAAGAAGCTGCTGATTACGCCGGTGTCGACGAGCAAACTATCCGGCAGTGGGTTGAGAATGGTATGCTAAAGACCGAGGATGGCTATTACATTAAGAATCAGCTTGACCTTTATATAGACAATGACGGCAATCCGAGCATCGAAGACAGAGAATGGCAGGCACAAGCTGATGCGTACTTAATAGACCCGACAAAGAGACAGAGTAGGCCGGGCAAACAAGATATGCCGGGCACACAAGATAAACCGGGCGGGACAAATGAACCTGGTGAAAAAAGGATAGGCGGACGCACCCTTGAAGAGCTTCGTGAAATGGGTTTCCCTCGGGAACTCCTGGAGGGATTATTTAATGAATAGTGGATACGCTAAACGCTAAAATTTGACGGTGTGCGAGGGTTTTTCCATTTTGCGGTGCATTGCAAAAAAAAGGGGTCTGCTGAATAATTATAATTATGAAAAAAACTTTTAATACATTTAGAGAGCAGCGGGGTTTTTCGCTGGCTGAGGTGCTCGCAGCGCTGACGATAGGAGCGATGGTTTTGATTGCGGTGCTGGGTATTTACAGCCGGGCCGGGCGCTCCGCCGCTGCAATTACGCACAAGCTTGATAGCTCGCGACTGCCCTCTGAGGTTCTGCAGCGTATCGCCGAAGACCTTGACAGAATAATTGCGTCCGGCTCAGATACGAAAGTTACTATTGAGAATAAACTTGACAATCTTTATCCGACCGCCAGACTGACGATTCTAAAAAATTATTACGACAAGGGGAATAAACCGCAGACACTTGAAGAAATCATTTGGCAGACCAGCTATGACTATGACACCGACAGTCTTGTTTTATACCGAAGCCACAGCGGGGTCGGGTTGGAAGACAAACTGCTTGATGAGAGGAGGGAAAGTTGGGAGAAAGGGTATCCTTTTGTGCCGATTTGCGACGGCGTTACTTTTTTCAAGATACAGGTCCCCAGGGGCGAAGAACTTTCAGATAGATGGAGCGGCTCACCGCCTCGTGGTATTGTGGTAACGATTTCTTTTGCCGAGCCCTTTAAGACGGTAGCGGGTGATTTGGATGTGCCGGATGAGGAAAAAATCACACGAACCATAGCTGTCGATAGAACCAGAAAAATCAGATTCATATTCGTAAAAAAAGAGTATGAGGAATACGAGAGTGAGGGTGAGGAAGTCAAGAGTGAGGATGAGGAAGTCAAGAGTAAGGATGTGGAAGGCAAGAGTGATGATAGAGGAAGAAGAGCGAGGATAGAGGAATACAAGAATAGTGAGTAACGAAGGTCTAAACAACTGCGGTACCGGAAACCGCCCGGGCATTGTGCTTTTAGTGACGTTAGTGCTATTGGTTGTGCTTTCGACATTGGGTTACACCTTGAGCAGTCGTCTCGCCGCCCGGCGTCACCGGGACCGGTATATCATAGATTATCAAGCTGCCCGCTATGGTTGCGACTCGGCAGTAAAATACGCCATTGCGACGTTGGAAGATATCGACGAGCCGGAGCTGGTTGCCCGTCCGAATGAGCCGGATTTTTCCGATTTATTTATCCTTAGCGAGCAGGAATACGAGGAACTTTTGGCCGAGTGGGCAGTCGAAAAGGCCTTCAGCCCGCTTGAAAGTGTTGGTGACGACAACGATATTAGCGATAGTAACGACTTTAACGATGTTAATGAGATTGGCGGAATTACCGACTTTAATGATGTCAATCAAGTTAGCGGAATTACCGACTTTAATGACCCTAATTCTTTGACGGTACGTGGTCCCTATGGTCCGGCCTGGCCGTTTATAACCGAGCCGGTTGAGTTCGAGATTGGTCCTGCTACGGTTAGAATTGAAATTGAAGACGAAAATGCAAAATACCCCGTCGGTTGGGCGATGCTGGACGATACTAAGGTCAAGCGTGAAGCTGAGGCAGGACTCGAAACTTTCTGCGAATGGATGGATGTCAATGAAGTACAGATTGATGAACTGAAAGAGGAGCTAAAGCAAATAAGTGAAATGAAACCGTTCAAACTTGACCTCAAGTCCATAACGAGAGTTGAAAGAGTGCCAATGAGCACGGGCACGAGCACGAGAATGAGAACCCCCATACGTACAAGAATAACCAGAACTCCCCGAGTCCGGACAACTAGAACAACTATACCCGTCTCTGCGCAGATTGCCGATTATGCAAAACTTCTTCACAGCTCGCTGATTGATACCGAAGTTCTTGCCAGACCAACTATAATCAGTGAGCGCAGAAAAGAATCGGCTCTGAAGTATATGGGAATGTGGGGCTCGAGAAAGGTTAATATAAATACCGCACCTCGACACGTATTAGAAGCGGCTTTTACCTTCGGCGGTGACGCTGATGAAATCGCTGAAGAAGTCATACAGCGAAGACGCATAAAGCCTTTTACGAATATAGAAGATTTGAAGAGAGCGCTGTTCGGGTATTCTAATGCGATTGAGAAGTGCGAAAAATATATCACAACAGCCAGTAAATTTTTCACGATTAAGGTAACTGCGGTAAGTGGAGTGGCAAAGGCATCAGCTATTATAGCGATAACGAAAGAGGGCAAAAAAATAGTAAAGATTGCCGTAATCTCCGGCTGAGAAGCCGACTTTTAGGAGTTTGCTCGAAGTGGAACCTCAGAACTATCTGGGAGTTTATTTAGGCAAAGACGCTGCGACCGTGGTCTGCCTCGGTTCACAAGGCCGGGACGGAAACCTTTTGGGCTGCTTTAGCGTCTCTGTTGAAGAGCAGGAGGAGCAAAACCAGCAGGCGCTGGCAAATCTTATTGTCCGGGGTTGTGCCGAGAGAGAGTTGAAATTTTCCGAAGTTGCAGTGGCTCTGGATTGTGCA
The DNA here is from genome assembly GCA_030601745.1 of Phycisphaerae bacterium. Taxonomy (GTDB): domain Bacteria; phylum Planctomycetota; class Phycisphaerae; order Sedimentisphaerales; family Anaerobacaceae; genus JAUVYQ01. Next base: position 10,006 of record JAUWBI010000057.1, on the reverse strand, counting down.
ATGTTTATGCAGCATAATGTCCACAGCGAGTTTAATGAGCCGAAACAAATCGCTGCGACCATCAGGTTTGATACAGAGGAGGCTCTTGCCACGGATGTAACCGATGTTGCGATAGCTTTCGAAATAACTTCAAGTGACCAGACCGGCTCGGCTCTAACCGTCTTTACTGCGCAGCGAAAAATATTGTCGGATGTTATTCTTTCTTTGCAACAGTATAATATTGACCCCGTGACCATAGAGCCGGATGTTAATTGTCTGTCAAGATTTATCCGGCAAAATATATCCTTGCCTGAAGATTTGCATCCTTTCTTCTGCGTGCTTTCCCGCCGGAACGGTTATTTTATTGTCCCTGCCGGCGAGAAGGAGGGACCGCAAAAAACATCGGCTGTGCGGACATTTCTGGTCGGGCCGACGCAGACCAGAACCGAACTGCTCGCAAGGGAAGTGTCTGTAACCGCTGCTTTGGTTGAAAGCGGCGAGGCGATAAATTACCTTAAAGTTTTCGACTCTACCGGCTCTGTAAACTATCAGCAGCTTAGTGAAAAGCTGGGTATCGAAGCCGGTGGTGTTGATTGGCTCCAGTCTGCCGGAACCGAGCCGGCGGCTCTGGCCGATTGTGCCGACCCGGTTGATTTTGCAATCGCCTATGGGGCGGCTCTGGCCCATCTGGAAAAGGCACAAAGCATAAATTTCCGCAGCGATTTTATGCCTTATCAGGGCAAGAAGCTGCGGCTGCAAAAAGCACTGAAGTTGGCAGCAATATCCGTTACTGTTCTTGCGCTTGCCGTCGGCGTGTATTTTCAATCACAATTATTGAAAACAAACAAAGACCGCAACGAACTGCGTAAGAGATTAGAGGCGGACTATTCGGCGGTTATGTTCGGCAAAAAACCACCGGCCAAATCCAACCCTGTAAAAAAACTCGAAAGCGAATTAAGACGCATCAAAAAAGAAAGCGGGCCGTTAGATAAAGAATCCGTGTCGGCAAGACTGACCCTGGTGCTCGAGGCGTTTAACAAATGCGCAGCACAAACGAGGTTAAATATAGATTCGGTCACCATTACAAGCAAGATTAGTATAATAGGCGACACCTCCAGTCGGGGAAACACGCGAAAATTGTTCGACGCAATCAAGGAGAAGCTGGAGATTTCGCAAGAGCGCGTCTACCCAAAGGCCGGGCGTATCCATTTCAGCATAACGGTTGTACCGAAAAAATAGTTAAGGACAGACTCTATGAAGGACATATACAAAAATCCGATTGTGTACTACATACTTATTCCTGTTATAGTTGCTCTATGGGCGCTATCGGTCTGGGCGGTACGTTTGCCGAAGGCAGAACGCAGCTTGAAGAACGAGAGGTCCGAATATACCAAAGCTCAAAACATAATGTTAGAGATTTTAACCCTTGACCCTGACCGACTGGAGTTTACTGATGCGAACAGCGCGCCTGCTGAATTTGCTTATGTCAGTGCTGTCGACAAGGTCGCCGGTTTTTGCGGAATCCCATCGGCCAATTACAAACTCAGTTCCGGCCCAGTCATAACCAGGCGGGGAAAGAAAAGCCAGACCGCCACTGTAGGTCTGAAAGATGTTAGCATAACGAAATTTGCTAAATTTCTCTCGTCAATCCAACTTCGCTGGGCAGATTTGGAATGTGTGCAGCTCAGAAAACTCAAGAAAAAGGCAGGCTTCCCTGATAGATGGGACGTGGATTTGGAATTCAAGTATTACTATTAAAACCGGCCGATTGCAGCTTGCCTGCTAATTCAATTTTAGCATTTCGGTTTTTGTGTTCTAAATTTTGGCCATCACTATATATAGTATATTGCCCGTCTTTCCCGGATAGACTACTGCAGTTGGTTTTCGTGTGAAAAAGGGGTTTCTTTAAAAGCTTGTTTTTTGGCACTAATAAGCCGTATTTTCCCACAAATTGGTGTAACTTTATGCTTTTGTGGCAGTTAGGTAAAAACCAAACTTTTCTAAAGTTTTTCGTCCGTTCCTGTCGATATCAGTATTGCAAGGTTGTTTTGGCCCTCGAAAGGATTTAGGGGATGTACAATATATAGTGGTTCTATGCTCCTGGACAAAAGGATGGATGCTTTTGTCTGTGGCTGGTTCGTTAAGGTATTTCAAATGCCGGATTTTGATTCCAACGACCGGTTTGGGGGGCAGAATCGACAGGAGGGCCCTGTCGATGAGAACCTGGCTCCAGATGAGGATTTGATTATGGAGCAGATACTTGAAAATATTAAAACTACGCCCATTGGCCAGGTGTTAAAAAAGATTGCTTTGCTGCCGGAAGTTCGCACGGAGAAGGTTCTTAACGTCCGCCGGCAGCTTACCGAAGGTAAGTACAATCTCAATGAGCGATTGGATGTTGCTCTCGATAAGGTCCTTGATGATCTTATCACATAAGGGTCCCTTTAACTACGAAATTACTTCAGGAATTTCATCGTCCGGCTCATCCATTTCGACCGGCTTATAGCCCGGCTGCTTTGATTTTTCCAGTTCTTCTGTGAAGGCGGCTATAACTCTTTCCTGAATTCTTTGCCTGCATTCTGCATTTATCGGATGGGCGATGTCGGCGTGCAGTTTCATTCTGCCTTTGAAGTCCTTCCTCGCCCGGTTTTCCGGAAGTGCTGCTCCGCAATTATTGCAGAATTTGGCTCTGAGATGGTTTTTGCCCCCGCATTTGTCGCAATGGTCGCTCATTTTTCTCGAAGGCATAGCGACGAAATAACCGCTCGTGCCTTCGATGACCTTGATATCGCGAACCACGAACTCATTGTCCATCGTTACTGAGCAAAAAGCTTTTAACCTGTCATCTTTGTTGTTTACTAATTTGACTCTGACCTCACTGATTTCCATTTTCTTTGCCTCGCTTAAAAGTTCACCATCTATTGTTATTCACGATAATGCTTTTGCAACCGATTTGTTGCTCGAGTTTGCGTCTGTTTTCCCCTGCTCTTTCTTTATCCCTGCTGTCCATAATACAAAACATTGCTGAACCACTGCCGCTCAGGCACAAGGGCCCTATACCTAATGATTCAATTTTAGCTTTCAACTCAGCAAGCTCTTTATACAAACTAAAACAGCTTGTTTCCAGCATATTTGCGCACATTTTCGACACTAAATCAATCCTGTTTTTTTGGATATAGCTGTTTATTGGCGTATTGAGCTTTTCGTAGAGAGGCCGATTATGCCTGTAATTGGCGTAAACCTTTTTTGTAGAAACACTTACATCTGGAAGTATTAACAGAGCCGAAAAGTTAAATTTTTTCGCTAATTTCTTAATTTTTTCGCCTTTTCCGCTGCATTGTGCCAATGGCCCATCCAGAAAGAAGGCCACATCGCTGCCCAATCGCTTTGCCAATTTCGCAAGTTGACGATTGGGCAAGCCGAACTCCATGTATTGGTTGAGCCCTATAAGGGTCGCCGCTGCGTCGCTGCTCGCAGAACCAAGTCCTGAGCCTGCAGGGATATTTTTTGTCAGGGAAATCCTGATGTCGGCCCACTCACCGCAACTATTCATTAGCAGTTTAGCGGCCTGGTAGATGAGGTTATCTTGTCCTGCGGGTGCCCACTCTGGGCCTTGGCAAACCAGTTCGATGTCGGCTTTTAGGGCAGGTTCGATGAGGATTTCATCGTACCAGTTTACCTTGGCCATTACCGTTTCTATTTCGTGGAAGCCATCCGGGCGTTTGCCGGCTATTAAGAGACTGAGGTTGATTTTGGCGGGAGCTCGCACTAATAATCCATCGCTGACAGTGGTGATTTGTTCTTTGCTAACCATAGTTATCCGGGTTGCATTAGTTAATCTTTGTTGACATTATAGCAGGTTGCTTTTATTTTTAATACAAAAAATATGGTTGGTACAGAATGAATGATATTGCAAAGCAGCCGCAGCAAAGCGAGTCCGTTGCCTGGTGGCAATTGCACCGCCGCCTTTACAACTGGGTTGTTCACTGGGCTGATACGCCTTTCGGCATCGTGGCGCTTATTGTGCTTGCTTTGACCGAGCCAATCTGCGTGCCCATCCCCGCGGATGTTATGGTCGTGGGGCTTTGCCTGGGCAAGCCGAAGCGTTCATTGAGATATGGACTGACCTGTGCATTCTTTTCTGTTCTTGGGGGAACAATTGCCTTTTCTCTCGGCCTGGCGATTGGGCCTGAAAGGGTGGTGGATTTATTCGATACCATTGGCCTTGGTGCGAAAGCCCAGCTCGCTCTCGACCTTTACACGAAATATGACTTCTGGGCCATCGCTATCTCAGCCCTAACCCCCGTTCCATATATGATTTTCAGTTGGGTTGGGGGAATGGCTGAAGTTTCACTGCTGAAATTCGTAGGTATAAGCGTGATTTTTCGCACAATGCGATTTGGTGGCGAGGCGTTACTTTTCTATTTTCTTGGTGAGCGTGCACGGGCTTTGATAGAAAAATACTTTAATCTCGCCACGATTGCCGTTATCATATTGTTGGCTGTTGTGGTTTATGTAATAAGGTGGCTGGGCCATATATTTGGCGGCTGAAAAATGAACGATGCCCAAAAACAAACACTTCTGAAGGTTGCCCGCGATACCGTTGAGGCGGTTATCAAGCGGCAGCCGATGCAGAAGCCCCAATCGGACGCCCCTGAGTTGAATGCCCCGTGCGGCTGCTTTGTAACATTGAAAAACCACGGGCGATTGCGAGGCTGTATCGGTCAATTCATTTCTGAAAGCCCATTGATTGAGCTGATTGCTGATATGGCAAAGGCCTCGGCTACCAGCGACCCGCGGTTTTTTGCCGACTCGATAACCGCCGATGAATTAGAGCAATTGGATATTGAGATATCGGTTCTCTCGCCGTTGCAGCGGACGGATAAGCCATTAGACCTGCGTCTTGGAATTGACGGCATCTATATAAAAAAAGGTCGTGCTTCTGGCTGCTTTCTGCCTCAGGTTGCCACTGAGGCCGGCTGGAGCAAAGAGCAGTTCCTTTCGTACTGCTGTGCACACAAGGCCGGTCTGCCCGCCGATGCCTGGCGAGAGGCAGAAACGGAAGTCTATCTATTTACCGCCGAGGTATTCGGAGCGGAATTTAAAAACACAGATTTCACAGATTAATTGGCCACAGACGCCGTCCTGAGCGCGGTCGAAGGAGCACACAGAGTTTTGGGCTAAATGTGATGACCTTGCGGCTGTAATACATGAGGTTAATACAAGCTTCATATCCCACCTGTGAAATGCAAATCACCGTTGCTGTAATTCTTGAACCGCACGCTCAATGACCACATCAACGCCATTCACGACATCAGCAATTGTGGGCTCGACTTGTATTTGAGGCTCGTTCCCATTTCCTTCGATTATCCTGCCGTTTGCATCGCAAACATAACCATTCGACACACGCACAATAAGGTTACATGGCAACTGAACATATGCTCCTACACCAGTTAAATTCCCATGTGTCGTGGCCCCAACAGTAATAGGTCTACCGCTACTTATAAAACGTGCAACAAACAAATCACAAGCGCTTCCTGTTATCGAATTTATAAGCAGAGCTATCGGTTTTGTGTATTGCCAAGCCCCTGTTGGTTCGAAATAAGTCTCGCTCCTTTGAAAATCTCCATGGCCAGGGCCATTCTTTCTGTACCCAATATCTACCTTGGTCCTAGCCGTTATAAATCTGCCTATTATTCTTGCTTGCGAAGTCCCAAAACCACCCTTATTTTCTCGAACGTCGATAATAAGCCCGGGTTTATCTTTCAACCTCTCAAGTGCACGGTCGAATTCATCCGCTATTTCCAACCGACCACTGAAAGACAAAATACGAATATACCCATAACCAGCCGGATGAATCCCGTACCATATATACTTGCCTTTATCTACATGAAAGTTAGGTTGGATAATCTCCTGTTTTTTTGAACTGACTCTTCTTAGCCTTACTGCCTTTGGTAACTCCCCATCAGATGCAAGAAACTTTACACTTACGGTGCTGCCTTCTTCTCCGTCCAGGATTCTTCGATAAGCCTCCTCTAAAAAGCAACGCTCTGACGAGGTCATACGCATTAATCGCCTTGTCCTCTCGATTTTTGTTTTAACACTGACCCCATCAACACCAACAATGATTGACCCTGAACGCAGCCCCTTCATATAGGCCTCGGAATCAGCTTCGACCTCCGTAGCCAATGCCTTTCTTTCAATAAAATGAATTTGTACCTCAGGTGAGAACCTCCCAAGAGTTGGCACATCCTTATAATTACACAACCATGAGTGACAATCTTTTAATTCCCTTACAAATTTATAGATTAAACTGTAAAAGTCCCTTGTCGTTTGTGTCCTCTCGACTTTAGGACGATAGCGGCTCGTGACCGCCTTCCAGTCTATCCCCTTGTGAAGAAAGAATGAATAATGCCTGTCAATCGCCTCAGCTAAAATGTCAAAATTCTCCAGCCGCTCAGCTTTCGACAGATGCATCTCGGGCACTATGCCTTTCGGTTCTTCACGTAAGACAATCCCTTTCCTTATTCGCTCAATAATATCCCTTTGTTCTAATGGTGAAGCCCTGTTTTGTCTTTCAGCCTTTCTGTAGCCTTCGTCAAGATGCCTTATCCATGTAACCGCTCTCGTTAAACCTACTTCAGCAACTCCACGAATACCTTTAATATTTGGTCCATCAAGCCTCGTTGCTTTTTGAAACCATCCTATTGCAGCTTGCCTATTACCCGCTAAATCCTCAATATATCCAAGATAAACATACACATAACAAAGATCAGTAGATGTAAGTAACTTGGAGTTTCTCTCAGCTAACTCAAGTAATATAGTCTGTGCCCCTTTAGTATCCTTCTTGACCCCCTTTAGCATACTCCTCGCTTGTGTTAGGTTCTCTCTTGCTTGCTGAGCACTAAGCCTTGAACCAGCAGCTTCCGATGTTCGTGTGCTGGTGTCCCTCTGTTTGGTGTTATAGGTAGCTTTGGTGGGTTTAATCATTAAAACAACAGCGCTATCAAGTATTGCGAAATTTGCACCTTTCTTAATATGCATACCCCCGCCAAGTTTATAATACCCAGCCGCGCTTCGAGGTAAACCAACCCATTCACCTAAGAGTCTGCCACTACGTATCTGACTGACAATTGCATACTCATTGTTAAAAGCTTCTCCTGCTCTCGGTGATGGGTCATGCAGGATAAGTATATTGGGATTTAACTTACCATTTTCATCTTTCCCATAGCCGACTAATGTCACCCAATGGCCGGCAATTCGTTTATATTCATTCCTCGATACATTGTATTGATACCAGCCGACATTAAGCCATACTGAACTATTGCCTATAATGCCTTGCTTAATCCAGTTAAGCCGAGGAATGGGATACTCGGTTCTCATCTCCCCCGGATGTTTTCGCCAGCCTTGATACTCAAGTTTTTGGATTTGATAACCACGCTCCTCAACATATTTCTTGACACCACGCATAAGCTTCGTTGTTCCTGTTCCACTTACCAAATCGGTATCTATATACGCCTTTGAGCCAAGCAATTTTACTAAAGCAACCTCATCTTCGAATGCCTTTCCGGTATTTCGAACAAGATTCTCAAAGCCGTTACTATCTAGCCACATAAAAGAATTAGCAATTGCAACGAGACAACAATACTGCCTCCCACCTCTAGGGAAGTTTGCCCTCTTATCGGTCTGCGTTAAGTCAGGAATTGAGTTTATCTTTTCCGTGTAAAAGGCAAGCTGGGCAGGCGCAGATATGGCGCAGGTAATAAGACATAAAAAAGCAAAGCTTATCAACCTATGCATAAATACTCCATTTTTCCATAGCAACAGCCTCCGTGAACTTAGGCAAAGCTTCGGCCTAATCAGATATCGGAGCAGGTTTACAAGATATCTTATTCTATCGCAATTTAAAGCTATTTGACAGGAAAAAAGGTTCTTATTAAAGTATAAATCCAATGACCTTGCGGCTGTAATGAGTGAGGTCAATTTGTAAGATAACACAAACACCGGTACTTTTCAAATAGTGTTTCTTATATCTGCCCCCTATCTTGACAAAATGGTCAGTTTCTGTTCTAAATACGTTTATGCTTTTTGCCGAAGAAGTAACAATTGTGGTAAGAAAGTCTGCGCTAATCTGGATAACCGGGATTGTTTATCTGGCCGGCTGTGGGGCTTCGGTGGAGATTGGCGAAGCCCGGCGGATCGATACGCCTGCCGGTATGGTTGAGTATTTGCGGCAGGCACAACTGCCGGCGCTGAAATCCGTCGAAGTCTGGGAAAACGAATATGGGCCGGGGCTGAAACTTACTACCGCTCATTATGAGATTTTCACAACGCTTTTGGAGCCACTGATGCTTTCGCAGGTTCCCGGGTTTGTTGAGTCGGCCTATCGGGGCTATCAGAGCCAAATGCCCGAACCTATCGAAACGACAACCAGATTTAGCATTTATCTTTTTGCCGACCGCCGGCAGTGGGAGGATTTCACGAAGACCTTTGCGGGCCGGCAGGCGGCGCTGTTTTGCAAGATAAAGGCCGGTGCATATTATCTAAATGGTGCCTGCGTGGCGTATAATATCGGCAGAGAGCGAACCTTTTCCGTTCTTGGGCACGAGGGGTGGCATCAGTTTAACAGCAGACACTTTAAGTTTCGCCTGCCAAGCTGGCTCGACGAAGGTGTCGCAATGCTCTTTGAAGCCGGCAGAAGCGACGAGGGGTTATTTTATTTTGAGCCGGGCCGGAATATGTATCGGTTGGGTGCGCTGAAAAAAACGCTGGTAAAAGACAAAATGATACCGCTAAAAGAATTGATAGCTATGAACCCGGGAGAAGTGCTTGCTGCAAACCAGACAGAGGCGCTAACGGCCTTTTACAGCCAATCCTATGCTCTGGTGCGATTCCTGCGGGAAGAGGGTTACGGGAAACGGCTGCGCAATTATCATCGGTTGCTGCTGGGCGGCCTGCTGGGTGATTGGCCGCTCAGTGAGGTGAGTAAAAAGATAGCGGCAGATAGAAACATCCCGCTAACTATCCGGTGGAATCGAGCTATCGGCCCGCTGTTATTTAAGTATTATATTGACGATGATTTTGAGGAAATCGAAAAAGAGTATGTGGCTTTTTGCAGGAAGATAGTTTATCACGTTAGACTCAAGACTCAGGACTAAAGACTCAAATTATGTCTGAACAGAATCCGGTATCGATTATTCTGGCATCGGCTTCGCCGCGGCGGAAACAGTTGTTGGCCGAAGCGGGCTATAAATTTACTTCTGTTTGCCCGGATATTGACGAGTCAGCTTTTCCGGCTGAGCGCATTAGTCCTTGTGAATATGTTAGACGGCTGGCATTAGCGAAGGCAAAAAATGTCGCTGCCGGGCATCCGGACTGTTTGGTCATCGGTGCGGACACGGTTGTGGATTTTAACGGGGAAATCATCGGTAAGCCGGCTGATGCAGAAGAGGCGGAGCAGATTACCAAGAAGCTGTTTAGCGCACCTCATAAAGTGATAACCGCTGTTGCAATTGTCAGAATAATCGATGGCACCGAGATTGTCGAGAGTGACACCACAACCGTTCATCCTAAACAAATGACCGCTGAGCAAATCGCCGAGCATATCAAAAGCGGCTCCTGGCGGGACAAGGCGGGCGCTTATGCTATACAGGAGGGGGACGATGAGTTTATTGAAAAAATAGAGGGGAGTTTGACGAATGTAATGGGCCTGCCAATGGAACTTCTGCAATCCGTCCTTGCCGGGCTGGGAAGAATTATTGATTGAGATTGCCGGGGCCGTTTGAAATTGGGTTTGATTGGGTTTGTTTTCCCCGCGTCTGCGAAGTGGTACATTTTCATATTCCTTTATAACATATAAGTTTACGTTCATTTTGGCCTTTTGGAAATTGGGTTTGTTTTGGGTTTGTTTTTTTGGACTGCGAAAGCGTCGTTTTTTCTGTAATCCTTTGTTATAAGTGAGTTTACATTCATTTGTGCTTTTCGGAAATTGGGTTTGATTGGGTTTGTTTTCACCAAGTGTCCAATT
>JAUWBI010000008.1 GCA_030601745.1 Phycisphaerae bacterium | reverse complement strand
AAACATAGCTCGCATTCACAAGGCCACCAGCGAGCTATTTGAGCTGGATGGGGATTAGACAGCGGGGTTTTTGTACAGAGATATAAGTATATGCATATATACTTATGGACTGCTTTAAGAATCGTGGTTTTTGAAAGAGGGATTTATGGTTTTTGAAAGAGGGCTTTATGGTTTTTGAAAGAGGGCTTTATGGTTTTTGTACAGAGATATAAGTATATGCGTATATACTTATGAACTGCTTTAAGAATCGTGGTTTTTGAAAGAGGGCTTTGTGGTTTTTGAAAGAGGGCTTCTGGATTCTCGATGCTCGTTAGTGAGGAGTGAGCCAAAGTGAACTAAAGTGCCTAAAGTGAACTAAAGTTGGATACTTGATGCTCCCGCCTTCGCTGAAGCTACGGCGGACAAGCGATGCTGGATGCACGAATTCTGTGTCCTGTATTCTGTGTTCTGCCTCTTTGCTGTGTTTTCCATTGCGTATTTAGTGCCGAAGGTGCACTGTGAGCGGGCCTGAAAAAAATCTTTTTTTTCTTGAAATTGAGAAGAACAGCCGGTATAGTAAAAATACCGATATATTTTAGGCTATCCGGGAGGTGGGTGGATAGCTAAAAGCGGCACTTTTAGCACCCGTCCCCCTGAATTGTCATAAGATAAGCGAGCTTTACAATGCGCAAATCCGAAAAATAGGCACATTTTTTTCAGGAGGTTAAAAAATGTTTGGGAAAACAAATCTGAAAACGTCCGTGATAATAGCGGTATTTTTGGTGGGCATTCACTGCACAATTGCTGCGGGAGGAACTATTTACGTTGACGTCACCAGAAACGGTAATGGTTCGAGTTGGGCCAATGCTTACAGGTATCTTCAGGACGCATTGGCCGCGGCCACAGACGGTAATGATATCTGGGTGGCTGCGGGAATTTATAAGCCGGATCAGGACGAAGCCGGCTACGTTACGCCCGGCGACCGGTTCGCCACATTTCAACTTATCAACGGCGTGATTATTAAGGGCGGCTACGCCGGGTACGGTGAACCAGACCCTGATAAACGAGATATCGAGACGTACGAGACCATTCTCAGCGGCGACCTCAATGGCAATGACGTGGATGTAGATGACCCTTGTGACTTATTAGCCGAGCCGACGCGGTCAGAGAACAGCTATCATGTCGTTACCGGCAGCGACGTCGACGAGACGGCCGTTCTGCATGGTTTCACAGTCACCGCAGGCAACGCAAACGGATCCTTCGCTGATTACACCGGCGCTGGCGGGGGGATGCTCAACTATGTGAACTATAACGATTGCAAGCCAACAGTGACAGAGTGTACGTTTATTTGCAACTCGGCTCTCGAATTAGGCGGGGGCGGGATGTTCAACTATGGGCACGGCGACGGGGAATGCAATCCGATACTAACCGACTGCACCTTTATTGGCAACGCGTCTGCCATGGTAGGTGGCGGGATATGCAACTGGGAAAGCTCTCCAGTCCTGGCTGACTGCACATTCACGGGGAACTTTGCTCAGTTCATGGGTGGTGGAATGGGCAATTCAAGTTTTGGAACTCCTGGACGCACCAACCCTACCCTAATGAACTGCATTTTTACCGGCAATTCCACCGCAGGTGGCGGCGGCGGCATGTGCAACTGGGAGTTCTCCAGCCCAACCCTGGCCAATTGCTCGTTCAGCGCCAACTCGGCGGCAAATGAAGGCGGCGGGATCTACAACGAACTTAGCGACCCGACGCTGACAAACTGCATTCTCTGGCACAACACAGACGCCGGCGGAACAGATGAATCGGCACAGATTCACAACTACGCGTCGTCAACTCCCGTTATCAACAATACCTGCATCCAGGGTTGGACCGGGGCTTTAGGTGGAACCGGTAACCATGGAGACGACCCGCTGTTCGTGGACGCTAATGGAGCTGACGATATCCCCGGCACGGTGGACGACAACCTGCGGCTGATGGAAGGTTCGCCCTGCATCGACGCGGGCAGCAACAATGAGCCAAATCTACCGGAAATGGACATGGACGGCCACGCGAGGATTATAGATGGCGATTGTAACGACACCGACATCGTGGACATGGGCGCATACGAGTTCAACTATGCTTATATGGGCGACTTTGATTATAACTGCGAGGTGGATTTCAGCGACTTTGCCATGTTTGCATTGGCCTGGTTGACCCAGCCGGCAGACGCAGAATGGAATCGGTTCTGCGACATTAGCCTCCCTGCTGATAATTCCATCGATTGGCGTGACCTCGATGTCTTTGCCGACAACTGGCTGGCAGGCGTTTCCAATTGACTATTTTCTATTGACTATTGAATATTGATTGAGGATGGAATAGAGATTGCCGCGGCCATATTCTGTGGCCTCGCAATGACCCCGCACTAATTTACCCCGCACTAATTAGACGTGAGTTAGCACTCAATTCGTGCGGGACACGGCGGCAAGCGCCTATCCTTCGATTTGGTTCGGCCATGCTCACCACAGGCCACTCAGGACAGGTTTGGTGCGGGGCAAGCATTGTAATAAGCCGCATATATGAAAAAGACATTCGTTTAGATACTGCTGATTGCTAAAAAAGGTGGTCAATCCCAGAAAATACCCAACTTCCGCTATCATTATACGTAAATCCCGTTAGAATTTAGTATAATACACGGTTTTTCAATTGTAAGCATTTTTATTTCTAACGGGATAAAGAAAGACGGCCAATTGCCCGAAATATTGAGTAACATGGGCTTCCAGCCCCTGAAAAGACGGCCAAGATGGCCGTTTTACTCTTACTGCTTTTCGAGGGCTTACCCCGCCCCTCGGAGGGGTGGGGCTTACCGGAGATTATGAATGCTAAAGAGTAGGTCTTTTTTAGTTTTTTCGATGCTTTTCTGCTGCTCTTTGTCGGCCTGGGCCCAGCCCGATGTATCAGGATTAGATTCAGGTCGGTTGTTTTCACCGTCCGTCGGCGAAAGATTTTATGAAGTAGCATACGAGCTGGCCAACTCCCCCAATATCAACAGTGCACAGGCCGAACAGGCGATTATATTCTTAACCGCCGCGATGAATCTGGACAGCAGAGCCAACTACGTTTACCCCGTAATGCTTAGGCTTGCCTGTCAACATCCAGAGCGAGACTATTCGCAGCTCGTCCATCACTTGCTTGAGAACTACGTAAATGATAAAGCCGACCTTGAGCCGGTTCGAGAGGCCGTTTATTACCTGCTTGAGCAGCTGGACTCCCGTGAGCAGCGAGAGAAGCTCCTTGAAGATATGTTAGAGAATCTGGGCGGTAAAAGCGCTGCTCTGGATTCTGAATTGGCTACCTTGCTCGGCCTGCTGATGGTTGAAAAGACCGACGACCCGAATGCTGTAAATGCTTTCTGGTTTGCGTATAACAAAAATAAATATAATAAGCCGGCGTTTGCAAAGCTGGCTGAACTTGCGGGCGACCAGCTTGGGCCTGCAATGTATCTTGAGCATCTAAGATTAACATTAGGCGAAAATCCACTGGACATCGAAACCGCCGTGACTTTTGCACAATACGCCGAACGGCTGCAGCTTTACGAGACAGCCGCGGACGCATACGAATACTGTGCTGATTTGTTCAAGTTTCTGCATCCGTTGCAACCTCTGCCGGCCTCGATATATCTGCCCTGGTCGATTAGCAGCTATAATACTCAACGAAATCAGCACAGATGTCTGAAAATTGCCGAGAAGTTACGCCAGAGCGGGCGATTTGACATACTTCTGGAAGCTATTGCCGGCAAAGCAGCGGCGAAAATCGGCAACCAACAGCAGGCAGCTGGGATACTAAAGGCCGCTGAAGACAAAGCACTTGAGCTGGTGGATTATGAACTACGAACTACGAACTACGAACAACTGGCCTGGTTTTATTGTTTTGCCTCGCCGGATGCTGACAAAGCGCTTCAATGGGCCAATAAGGCTTATTCAATTGAGCCCAACTCGCCGACCGCAGCGGCTATTCTGGCTTATTCACTCGTGATGAATCAGCAGACCGAATGGGCCAGGACACTTATCGACAATTATGAGCATAATCAAATCGCCGATTTAACGTTAGCCCAGGTTCAACTGGCGCAGGGACAAAGAGATTCGGCAATTGAGACCCTGAAGTCTGCAATCGCCAGAGACCCCGGGGCGCTGGAGGCGGAACGGGCCAAAGAGATTCTGGTCCAACAGGGCGCGGAGTATATCCCGCCGATTGACCCCGATATCGTCCTGACTGCGCTAAAAGACAGCTTCGGAGAAGCAGTCGTTCCGACATTCGTTAGCCCGGAGAAAATAATTTCAGTCCGGCTAAATGTTCGCGGCAGTAAGTTTTCCTACGGCAGCGAATTCGGCGGCACTATTGCAATAACAAATAATTCCTCTGAACCCCTCATAATTAGTGACGACGGCTTGTTTGCCGGCAACATAAGAATCGATGCCGGTATTAGCGGCGACCTTACTAAAAAGATACCGAACCTGATATCTGTCAAGATTAGGCCTGCCTTACCTGTCGAGCCGGGCCGGAGTCTTTTTATTCCGCTGCGTCTGCTTACGGGCGAACTTAAGCAGATACTGCTTACCTATCCGCAGGCATCTTTGGATATAGAATTTACGGCTTATCTCGACCCTGTAATCACCGACGAGCCCCGCCTCTCCGAGGGGCGGGACGAGGGCAGGATAGCCAACAGGCTCACCTGGATAAAGCCGGCCAGGGTGCTCGTGAAGCGCCCGGGCGTCGAACTTACCGGCAAGTATCTGCGAAACCGGTTTAATTCACTGTCGGCGGGACAGCAGGGCCAAAAAACCAAAACCGCACAGCTTTTCATCGGCCTTTTAATGGAGCAGCATGCGATGGCAAATCGGGAGCCGCTTTATAAATTTATGTATGCCGACTGGATGCCGGATATGTTGAAATCCGCATTGGTACATAACCTTGACGACGATGATTGGGTCGTTAAGGTCGATACTATGGCCGGGATGCTTTCTTTGCCGCTGGATTACGAGCTAATAAGTGGTGCGGCCAAAAATTTGAACGATACTCACTGGCCGGCCCGTATGATGGCTATTTATCTGCTGGCCAAAAACCAGAACAGCAATTTCGCCAAGGTCCTGGACTGGACAGCCAGATATGACTCAAGCAAGCTCGTTCGCGATATGGCAATTGCATTACGTGCTGCCGGCGTGCCAGAAAAAACTGCTGCTGAACCAGTTAAGTAGAGTTTACATAAAATTTACAGCGTTAGGCCTTTCTTTTTAAACGCCCACCTGTTACACTAACATTTGTTAATTTTCGTGTACGTCGATCCGCGCAAGAGTCGCGACGTTTTTTAGGAGAGACTAAAAAGTGAAAAGGACAGTTCTAATCAGTCTGGCGGCGTTGTTTATTGTTGTCGGCTCTGCGGCCGCAAAAGATTTACTAGTGCCCAGCGAATACAAGACCATTCAGGCAGCGATTGATGCCACAAGCGATGGCGATACTGTCATCGTCGCCGATGGCACGTACACCGGCAATGGCAATCGTGATATTGAGTTTAAGGGCAAAGCCATAAGCGTTATGAGCGAGACCGGCCCGGAAAAATGCATCATCGACTGCGAGGGTAAGGGCCGCGGCTTCTACTTCCACAGCAGCGAAGACGCTAATTCCGTTTTAGATGGCTTTACTATCACTAATGGCTATGCAACACATGGCGGCGGAGTGTATTGTTATAAATCCTGTCCAACAATTGCTGGGTGCACCATCCTTCGCAATTCAGCATATCATACTGGCGGTATATACTGCGCAGAGAACTCCGCACCAACAATTTCCGACTGCACGATAACCGATAATTCGTCCCATAGCGGCGCCGGCGGGCTGTTCTTCTTTCGAAGTTCGACAGCCCCAAAAGTCACCGGCTGTGTCATCGCTGCTAATTCATCCAGATGGAGCGCGGGCGGGATATGGTGTTTTCTGTCCTCACCAATTATTAACAACTGCATCATCAGCGGCAACATTTGCCAAGCAAACGATGCTGGCGGTATTCAATGTGCTGATTGTTCACCAAAAATCACAAACTGCCTCATCAGTGGTAATTCATCTGGCCATTTTGGTGGGGGACTGGGCTGTGAAAACTCCTCACCAATAATCTGTAACTGCATAATCTGCGGAAACTCAGCCAGATATGGCGGAGGACTGAACTGTCGCTCCCGTTCTTCGCCCAAGATTACCAACTGCACCATCTGTGATAACTGGAGTGGTGACGAGGCCCACAGCGACAATCTGGCGTATGGAGGTGGCGGCGGGATCTACTGCGACTTCTCAACCCTTTCACTTACAAACTGCGTCATCTGGCGAAACTTCCCCCAGGCAATTGTGGCAAGGCGTAGCTATCTTGAGGTAACCTGCAGCGATATTCAAGGCGGCTGGAAAGGCGAAGAAAATATTGACGCCGACCCGTTATTTGTTATGGACGGCCCTGATAAAATAACCGGAACCTGGACAGGGGCGCTAAGTTATGACCCAAACACCAACAGGACAACATTGTCCTACACAAATGGCTCGTTTATGCCCGGCCAACTCGTTGGTCGGCTGATTGCTTTTCGCGCTAAAAATGCAAGACAGGATCTCATAACGGCGAATACCGCTACCAGCATAGAGGTTGTCGGCGATGTTTCAGAATACGTTACACCCGGAGACTCGTACAGTCTTCTTGACTATCATCTCCAAAATGACTCTCCCTGCATTGAAGCCGGCACAGCGAAAGATGCTTCCAAAACAGATATTGAAGGGAAGCCGCGAGGCGGTAACAAGCCCGATATCGGTGCCTACGAAATGGCTGATTAAGGATTTCTTGTGCACTTAGAAACTTTAGAAAGAGCAAGAAGTGAAAATTAAAATCAAAATAATTTTCGCAGCTATATTGCTTGCATCTGGCCCTGTAGTCGCAAAGGATTTACTGATACCGAACCACTTCAAGACAATTCAGGCAGCGATTGATGCCGCAGCCAGAGGCGATACCATTATTGTCGCTGATGGAATTTATACCGGCCCGGGCAACCGGGATATCGACTTCAAAGGCAAGGCTATTACTTTGTACAGCGAAAACGGCCCGGAAAACTGCGTCATCGACTGCCAGGGCAAGAGACGACAATATCATCGAGGTTTTTATTTCCACAGCGGCGAAGGCTCCAACTCCGTCCTCGATGGCTTTACAATTATCAATGGGTACGCCTACCAGAGAGGAGGAGGCATATATTGCTACCGGTCTTCACCCAAGATTCAGAACTGTATAATAAGTCACTGCAACGCCGAAGGGGGTCATGGCGGGGGCATTAACTGTAATGACGCTTCTCCGATTATTATAGACTCTATCATTACAGGCAATTCGTCCCCATTCGGTGGCGGGATCAGATTTTACCGTTCCTCGGCCACGCTCATCAACTGTATAATAGCCGACAACTCCGCCAATTATAATGGTGGTGGGATCAGCTGCGGTGAATCTTCGCCGACGATAACAGATTGCATAATCATCGGCAATCTGGCAATTAAGCAAAACGGCGGAGGAATCGTGTGCGCTGGCTGTTCTTCTCCAACATTTTCCGGCTGTATTATCAGTGGCAACTTGGCCGATAAGTTGGGGGGAGGTATCTACTGCAACGATTCTGCTCCTCTGTTTAGTGGCTGTACCATCAGCGGCAACTCAGCGAGTGGCGGCGGTGGATTGCACTGCCAACAACCAGGCTCGACGATAAAACTAACCAACTGTCTCATAAGCGGCAACTCAGCACTTATAGATGGCGGAGGGATCCAATGCTGGGATCCTTCGCCGATAATTACTAATTGCACTATTGCCGGTAATTCAGCAGGGAAACGAGCCGGCGGATTAGAGTATTCAAACGGAGCACCAAAGATCACTAACTGCGTTCTATGGAACAACACTCCTAAAGAGATAGAGTCGCGTCGGCATTCTAAGGCCTGTGAACCGTTGATAATTTATAGCGACATTCAAGCTGGCTGGCAGGGAGAGGGTAACGTTGATGCGGAGCCGCTCTTTATTATGGATGGTCCTGATGCCATAACAGGAACTTGGACGGAGCCGCCGAGTTACGACCCGAATACAAACCGCACGGTATTAGCCGATGCTAATGCCTCATTCATCCCGGATGAACTGGTCGGCTGGCTGATTCAGATAAGCAGCGCCCACGGAAAACAGGCCCTCATAACGGCCAACACTGCTATAGCCGTAGAGGTTGTTGGCGACCTAAGAGCAGATGTCACAAAGGGCGATAATTACCGACTGGTTGATTATTATCTGCAGCCCGATTCACCATGTATAGACGCCGGCACGGCTGAAGGTGCCCCGGGTACTGACATTCAGGGCAAAGCCCGCACCGGCAAACCCGACCTGGGCGCTTACGAAACCGGCTTTTGACACGGTTCCGGCAGAAAGTCGAATTATTCTTTGATTGCGGGCCCGGGTAGAATTTCTTCAAAAATTGGTTGTAATATCATCATAATTTTGTAACATTTCGTCTTTTACCGGTAAGTTTTGAGCTGTTTTTGAAAGGGTTGCGTAAATGCCGGCTATCGTAGATGAGGAAAAATGCGATGGCTGTGAATCCTGTGTGGAAGAATGCCCGAGCGAGGCAATCAAGATGGTTGATGGCAAGGCGGTGGTTGACATCGACGCCTGCATCGATTGCGGCGTTTGCGTTGACGCCTGCCCTGTCGAAGCTATCAGTATGGAGTAAAAAAATAATATCAAAAATCAAATATCAAAATGCAAAATTAAGGAAGTCGTTGCCGCAAAGCGGCAACTCCACAATTTTGATTTTTTATTTTTAATTTTTGCGGTTTTTTGGTTGGCCCCATCGTCTAGGTAGGTCCAGGACACCGGGTTTTCAACCCGGCAACAGGGGTTCGAATCCCCTTGGGGCTATTCGCTAAATACTGAAATTCTGAACCCTCCAGCCGTCTGAACGCTTAAAGTTGCATACCGGATATGACCGCTTCAAATACCATAGTACCGTCAACGATTCCTTGCACACTTGTTGTAACATGGATGGTGTGTTTGCGACACTTGTACTTTATAATACGCCCAAGCAGATATAATCTTTGCCCCGGCTCAACGATGGAGCGGAACTTCGCTGAGCCTATACCGGCAAAGCCGATAAAGCCCTTCAGCTCATAAATCAGCTTCACAAAAAAGCACGAAAGCTGAGCTGCCGCCTCGACCATTATTACGCCGGGCATCAACGGCCGCCCGGGGATGTGCCCGCGAACCCAGAATTCGTTCTCGGTTACATCCTTATAGGCCAGAACAAGAAGTTTTTCCTTATCGTACCAGAGGATGCCGTCAAGCTGCTGCATCTCAAATCGTTGGGGATTTGCTTTGCCAATCGCTTCTTTGTCGAATATGGGTTCTGCCGTCAGGTCTATTTTCGATAAATCAAACAACAATGGCGGTGGCATCATTGACCTCGATAGGGAAGCATTCTGCGCATTTGAGGCACTGCTATCCGCCCGGTCTCGGTAAGCCCCGTTAGAAGCCCCCACTATCAGCGGGACAAACAGCGGCTGTTTACTTCTAACGCGGTTAGCCAATTAGCCGGCCGCAACCGAGCCGAAATACGCACAGCGTTCAGCGCTTACGAACGCCTGTGATAATTTATTGGGTTGACCTGATTTCAAGAACGCGGTTGCGAACAACTTGAGCAGCCTGCTTGATTTTCTGCATTTGCTTGCGAACCCGCGTCCCTGCCGCCTTATTTCCGCCTTCGGCTTTGCTGATGTCGCCTTCAATTTCAGCAACCAATACTTTAAGGTCTTCGTACTCTTGCATCGAGTAGTCCTCCACTCTGGGGGTTAAAATTGCTGTTTGTGGGTTAAAATCGGTAAAAACTTAACGGTGCACAAGCGTTTTGTCAAAGAAAAATGCCTTTTTTGCAAAAAAAATCAATATTTATTTTTTGCCATTCTGAGCGATTTCTACTGTCATCCCCTCGGCAAGCTCGGGGCAGGCTCTGAGGCGAAGCCGAAGGCGGCCTGTCAGGGCACCAGTTTTTTGGTCAACTCGGCGATTCTCCGGCCACGGCGTTCGCACTGCTGCCTGACCCTTTTATCGGGCTTACCGATGGATACGGGGCCGTAATGGTCGCCCTGCGGGTCGCCCTGGACGACCATCCCGCTAATGAGCATTGCCTCTATTATGCCCATAATCGTGGTTTCATTGCCGCCGCCGATATTTGCCGCACTGGAAAATGCAGCCCCTATTTTGCCGTCGAGCTGCCCGTGCCTGCTGACCAAATCGTCGAACAATTGTTTTATCGGACCAGCCATATGGCCGTAGTACGTCGGCGAGCCGACAACTATCGCATCATAGCCGAACACATCGTCGGCTTTTACATCGCCGACCGACTTGCACTCGGTCGGCAAATCGGCCTCATTCATCGCCTTAGCTATAATCTCCGCCATTTCCTTTGTATTGCCAGTCCTTGAATAATAGATAACTATTCCCTTCGCCATTTTTAACCCTTTCTACGCTACTTTTATTCCAGACTACGGAAGTTTAGGTAAGTATTTTCCATTAATTAGTCTTATTTGGCCATTTTTCTCAAGATATTTTTATTTTCTGTTGACTTTTCCAGCGTATCTGTCGTATATTATTATTAGGTTGGTTTGAAAGATTCCGCCTTGATGACAAGAGTCCAAGGGACTCTCCCGAAAGGGTAGTCAAGGCGGTTGCTTTTTTACCAGTCAATAATAGTAAGTACTTTCTGTTTTGAAAATATCAAACTCGCTCCTAATCCCATCCTTCACGAGTTCATAGCTTCTTTCGTCACCACGCGTCCACTTTCGGTAAATCGCCCAGTTACAGTAGTCTGCCACCTGCAAACCGAAGGAGGACTTTGAGTCATGATGCAAAAGTTGATACGGCTTTTTCGTTGCCTTCATGATTGGGGCGAGCGTCGTCTTTATTGCCTTTTCCACAGCCCTGCGTTTCCTTTCTACCGGGATTATGTCTGTTATTACAATGATTCCAGTATAGTCTTTAAGATTTCTTTCCTCACACACATATTGCAGCAAGTATCCGAGCATTTTCGGGTAAAACCTCGCTATGTCCCTTACGTTAGGGTTCGTTTTCCTCTTATCAACTACTATCGTGTCAATCTGCAGATTGGGTAGGTTCTCCCCGATGATTTTGAACGCTAAGTCGCGAACTTTTTGTTTATCTTCACTCGCATGGAAGTATTCTATATCAAGGCCTCCCTCGATGAGATCGTACTTTAGGAAACCGAGAGAAGTGTCAAAATTGAAAGGCCTTGTAACAGTAATTGACGTGATCGTGAAATGGCTCGTCCCATTTCGGGAAAAATCAAAGTTACCGCCTTCGTCCAAAAATATATACAGGTAGTGGTCAACCCTGTCCTTGCTCACGGTGTGCGTATCCTTTTTTAATACGATACCACA
This sequence comes from Phycisphaerae bacterium, assembly GCA_030601745.1. GTDB lineage: Bacteria > Planctomycetota > Phycisphaerae > Sedimentisphaerales > Anaerobacaceae > JAUVYQ01. The sequence goes on along the minus strand of JAUWBI010000008.1, from coordinate 52,774 downwards.
TACCCCTGTCAACAGAGGTATTGGCGTCTACTCTCCGCTTTGCTCCTTTTTCTTTAGCGGGATTATTTCCGGCTTGCCGAAGCCCCTGGGAATCTTAAAATCAAAGACCTTCTTATCCAGCTTTTTATTGAGCTTGGGCTTGAGAAATTTTATCTCAGAAATATCCCCAAACGGATGTTCCGGTTCTGTTGAGACAGCAACTACTTTTGTCGGCAGACCTAATTTTTTATCAATCCAGAAGTCGATGTATGTATAGTCATCCTTATAAATCGAACCGGGTTTTACTTTCAGATGCAGATGAATAAACTGCTGGATTCCCGCTTTCGCGGGAATGACAGAAGTGTGCTCTTTTTGTGGCTCAACCAGCTTTATTTCAAACTGTTTTTTCAAATCTTTTATTTTGGCGAAGCCGATTATCGGCAGATTCTTGCTGGCCAGCTCGAAGGCGTCCACCGGCTTGTTCGGCTCGGCCAACTGATGGCATCTAACAGTCTTGATTTGGTAATCGATGTGAGTAAGCCAGACGCCGTCGAAGATAAAGTGCTCGATGTGTTTTTGTTCTTTTTCGTCATCCTGTTTAAGGGTTTGAAAATTTATCCTCAGCTTCGATTTTTTGTTGTCGAACCTTGCATAATACAAAACGCCCTTTCTTAGCGTTTCTGATTCGAACAGCGGCTGGCTGAATCGATATTCAATCCGGGCCTCGTAGGATTTAAGCTCTGCGGTCTTCTGGTTTAATTGTTTTAAGACCGCATCAACCGGGTCGGGCTTTACCTCTTTCTCATACAGCAAGCCTGAACTTTTTGTACAGCATCCAGCCCGGCAATTACCGAGCATTGCCAACAAGATAAAGGCAACTTTCGTTATTATCTTCGTGTCCATTAGCCAACCTTCCTTTATATTTTTTGTCTTTTTAATTCTATTTTCTCTGCGCTCTCTGCGGTTAACTTTTCTTATCTTCGACAATTTGAAGTATCTGGCCGATTTTTTCAACAGTAAAATCCGCATACCCGGCAAACTCGGCAGCCCTGCTGTTATTGGCCAGCAGCACCGCAACGGCGCCTGCGGCTTTTGCGCAGAGCAAATCGAAAAGATAATCACCCACCAGCAGAGTTTCCTCCGGCATAACGGCGAATTGCTCACATATTCGCAGCACGCCGAAGGCATCGGGTTTGACCGGCCCGTCCTCTCTATCAACGATTATCTCGAATTTCAAGCCGTGCTTTTTGGCAATAGCCAGAGCATTGTTTCGCTTGTTACGCGTCAATATCCCGATATGAATACCGGCCTTGCGAAGTGCCGAAAGTGTTTGTTTTGCACCGGCGTTGAGGCGGGATTGCGTTACCGCCCGCCTCTCGTGAAAATGCAGTATTTCCTCAGCGCTCTGCCGCTGCTGCGGCGTCATTTTCTCCATCGACTCCAGGACCGGCCCGGAGTCTTTCTCTAACCCCATTTCTTCGCGAATGGCGTCAAAGTCAAAGTAAGGCTGCGTTATTGTGCCGTCCAGATCAAATATTACAGCTTTAATTAACATAGTATTCGTATATCGTATCGCGTATATCGTATTGCGTATGAAGATTTCCGGTTTTCAATCGGAAGTCATAAATTGAAGATTATTCCTACGCCATACGCTATTTTTTATTTAGCTTTTTTGCGAAGCAGCTCGATAAAGTATCGTCCGGCCTGGCCCAGAAGCTTGTTTTTGCGGACGATTATACCCGTCGGCCTGACAAAACTCTCATTCGAAAACCCAATCGCCTTTATTGTTCCGCTGCCGACTTCCTGAAGTATTGCGGTCTCCGGCAATATGCTTATCCCTGAGTTTATCTCCACTGCTCGTTTGATGGTTTCGATATTATCGAATTCCATCACCGGGCGGACAACAATACTATAACGCTGTAAAATATTGTCTATCCACATCCGTGTAGGGACATCTTTCTCAAAGCCGATGAACCTTTCAAATTGCAATTTATGAATATCGACCTGCGATTCGTGTGATAAAGGATGCTTCGGGCTGCAGGCCAGAACCAGCGGCTCATCCTCAAAGTCATACACATCGAGCCGCTTGTCTCTTTTCGGAACAGCTACAAGACCGATATCGATGTCGCCGGCCAAAACCAGCTCATAGATTCTGTCGGCGCTAAAGTATTCAATATGAACATTAACATTTGGGTAACTGACCATAAATTTTTTAACGTAGTCCGGCAGAGTGTGCATTCCGATACTGAAAATTGCAGCTACATTTATTCTGCTGCCGGTTGAGGATTTCATAGCATTCAGCTCACTTTTTAGCTGTTCGTATCTTTCAAGCATATCTGTGGCGGCCTTGTAAAGTAATTGGCCCGCCTTTGTAAGTTCGATGGGCCTTTTCTTTCGGTCGATTAACTGGCACTTATGAGCAAGTTCCAGTTGCGCAAGCTGCTGGGAGACCGCCGATTGACTTAGAAGATGCTTTTCAGCGGTCTTTGAAAAGCTCCGCAAGTCAGCTAAATCGCAGAATATCTTTAGTGTTTCTATATGCATTATAAGTTGTCCTGATAGATTATATTATTATTTAATCCTTTGTGTCGAGCCGCCAAAATAGTATATTACTGTATCTGCCTGCCGTTTCCAGGGCAATTGTATGGTTGCGCTATTAGTTTAACTTATTATAACAGTCGTGGAAAACAAAAATCTTAATTTTTAATGGAGGTTGTTCAAGTGGCAGCAAACACTATAACCCAGGCCATTTACGAACAAGTTCTCAAACGCAATCCCGGCGAGGTAGAATTCCACCAGGCGGTAAAGGAAGTGTTGGATTGTCTGGGGCCGGTACTCGAGAAGCATCCGGAATACGTCGAGGCCAAGATTCTTGAGCGATTGGTCGAACCCGAGAGGCAATTAATCTTCCGCGTCCCCTGGCAGGACGATAAGGGCAACATTCACGTCAACCGCGGCTTTCGCATCGAGTTCAACAGTGCACTGGGGCCTTACAAGGGTGGTATTCGCTTCCATCCAACCGTGTATCTGGGCATTATCAAATTTCTCGGTTTCGAGCAGGTCCTGAAGAATTCTCTAACAGGCCTGACGATGGGCGGCGGAAAAGGCGGGGCCGATTTCGACCCTAAAGGGAAAACTGATGCCGAGGTGATGCGTTTTTGCCAGAGCTTTATGAACGAGCTCTTCAGGCACATTGGTCCGGATACAGACATTCCCGCAGGTGATATCGGAGTCGGCGGGCGCGAAATCGGTTTTATGTTCGGCCAGTACAAGCGCCTCTGCAATGAGTTCACCGGCGTTTTCACCGGCAAAGGCCTTGAATGGGGCGGCTTGCTGGTGCGCAACGAAGCTACCGGCTATGGCCTCGTTTACATAATGGACGAGGCATTAAAAGCCAGCGGAAAGAGCACCGAGAGTATGACCGTCAGCATATCCGGCGCCGGAAATGTTGCCATTTATGCCACCGAAAAAGTTCAGCAGCTCGGCGGTAAAGTGGTTACCCTCAGCGACTCAAATGGCTTTATCTATGACCCTGACGGCGTTAATCTCGATACTGTCAAGCAAATCAAAGAGGTAGAACGAAAACGCATTAAAGAATACGTTTCAATCCATAAAAACGCTAAATACACCGAAGGCTGTCACGGTATTTGGGATGTCAAATGCGACATTGCGCTGCCCTGTGCAACGCAAAATGAGCTTGATGAGGCCACCGCCAAAACCTTAGCCAGGAACGGCTGTATTGCCGTCGGCGAAGGCGCCAATATGCCTTGCACCCCGGAAGCTGTTGGCGTATTCCACGAAAACAAGGTCCTGTTCATCCCTGGCAAGGCTGCAAACGCCGGTGGCGTAGCTGTTTCTGGTCTTGAGATGGCACAGAACAGCCAGCGTATCTCCTGGACATTCGAGAAAACCGACGCCGAGCTGAAAAACATTATGGTAACAATCTACAAAAATACCAGCCAGGCAGCGGAGGTATACGGCTACCCGGGCAACTTCGTCGCCGGGGCCAATATTGCCGGCTTTATCAAAGTTGCAAACGCAATGCTGGCCCAGGGACTCGTATAAAAAGACCCGGCTCATTATTAAAGTGGGGCAGATGTGCAAAAAGAAAAATGCTCACACTTCTGGGAAATGGTTAATGTTGCCAGCGGTTTGATTGTGATGAAAAAATGTTTTCATTGCGGAAAGGTATCTACCTGCTTTACCTTTCATAATAAGCCGCCTTTGGAACCGTGTTATGAGGAAGGTCATTTCTGGAATTTCATGGAAGGAGACTCTACTTTTCATTTTGACCTCAAGTGCACCAGATGCGGCACCCTGGTGAAGTTTGATGAATTGGTGGGGCTGATGATGTGTACGAGATGTGATGAAACATGTGAAGTGGATATCTTAAGCCGAGAACTTGAACCGGAAGTCACACGGATTTGTATAGCTTTAGGATGCCGACCTATTGATGAGAGGAGACAGCTTCCCCGGGAAAAAATTGCCATCTTACAAGACTATTTCAACCAGGAGTGTAAGTCCTTAAAATCCAAAATAAAGATTGTTCCTCATGAAATGGTGAAAAGCGTTGACAAGTGTTATGCGAAGGTGATTAAGGATGTAGAGATGCTTTTTATGGCACCTTCTGAAGAAAAGTAACTGTTGCTCCAAAATTGCCGGCTTTATCAAAGTTGCAAATGCAATGCCGGTGCAGGACCTTAGTGTAAAAAGGCCTGGTAGTAAACTCTAAACTGCCAAATAAAAATTTTAATCAGTATCAGCCAATTCAGAAGAGAAACGATATGGATTACAGAAGAATCATTCCGTGCTTGGATGTAAAAGACGGCCGATTGGTTAAAGGCATCAACTTTGTTCGGCTAAAAGACGTGGGCGACCCAGCGGAGAATGCCGCCGCTTACTGCGCCGCTGGAGCCGACGAATTAGTATTTCTGGATATCACGGCGACCGTTGAAAACAGAAAAACCCTCCTTGATGCGGTCAAAAGAACCGTCGAGGCAATGCCATCGACAGTGCCGTTGACCGTCGGCGGAGGAATCAGAAACTGTCAGGCAATTGAAGAGTTGATGGATATGGGCGTATCAAAAGTATCTATCAATACCGCCGCTGTGCGTAATCCCGATTTAGTTAAAGAAGCGGCAGATAAATTCGGCAGCGAGAAAATCACTATTGCGATAGATACCCGTAGTAATTCCAAATTGCCTTCGGGGTTTGAAGTTATGGTCAGCGGCGGTACGGAGGGCGCAGGCATTGACGCTGTCGAGTGGGCAAAAAGGGTTGAGGATTTAGGGGCCGGCGCAATCCTGCCGACAAGTATGGACGCTGATGGCACACAGGCCGGATATGATATCCCAATGACCAAAGCGACAGCCGATGCGGTGAATCTGCCTGTAATCGCATCCGGCGGCGCCGGGACACTTGAACACTTATACCAGGCCATTGTTGAGGCAGGTGCGGACGCCGTTCTTGTGGCCTCAATCGCACACTTCGGCAAATACACTATAAGGCAAATGAAAGAGTACCTGGCCCAGCGCCGAATACCAGTGAATCTTTAAATTGACTACTTATATTGGGTTCCCATTTTGCAGCGCTCGACGGTTCTGGTTAGAAGTGTTAGATTCACGCACTTTAGTATTCAAGTTGCTTTTAGTGTCAGTTGAGAAATGGTTGTAAGGAGATGAAAAATGGATTGCAAAAAATTTACCGAAGAGCAAATCGCTCACATTAAGAAGACGGTCGGAGAGGCAAAGGCGATTAACGCGCTGAGCGGCGGGGTGGACAGCTCCCTCGTTACAGTGCTCGGACACCGTGCCCTGGGTGGCCAATTGAGAACTATCTTTGTTGATAATGCCCTGATGCGCGAAGGTGAACCCGAGCGGGTTGTTAAGGTTTTCGCCGAAATGGGTATTGACGTGGAATTGGTGGACGCCCGGGAAGAGTTCCTTTCTGCGTTGGCCGGTTTGACAGACCCCGAGAAGAAACGACAGGCCATCACGGATACATTTTACTCAAAGGTCTTCAGCCGGCTTGTCAGGGAATCGAATGCAAAGTTTTTACTGCACGGCACCATTCTTACTGATATCGAAGAGACCGTAGCGGGAATCAAACGTCAGCACAATATTCTGGCCCAGATCGGCATTGACCCGAAGGAGGCTTACGGGTACTCGGTAATCGAGCCGCTCAAGACCTTGCGAAAAGACGATGTTCGCGAGGTAACTAAGTTTCTAAAGTTACCGGCGGAAATCTCGCAGCGGATTCCTTTTCCCGGCCCGGCGCTGGCAACACGAATTGTCGGCGAAGTAACTCTAAATCGGCTCGAAACCGTGCGCACCGCCACGGCTATTGTGGAAGAAGAACTTGCCGACAGCGGAGCGTTTCAGTATATGGCAGTCCTGCTGAACGACCGGGCGACGGGGATACGAGATAATAAACGGGAATTCGGGCAGATAATTGTGGTTCGCTGCATCGAGAGCGTCGATGCCCGAACCGCAACTGTTACTCCCCTCCCCTGGGACAAGCTCAACCGGATTTCTGAGCGAATCACCAAAATAAAAGGGGTCAACCGCTGCCTATACGATTTGACGCCAAAACCCCCTGCAACTATTGAATATGTTTGAGCGTACGCCTGAGTATTTCCCAGGCAAGTCAGATAAGCGTGTGAGAAACTGTGGCCTCCGGCTTGTTAGTTTTGCGTTAAGGCCCGTTAGATTTTTACCATCCTTTTTCACAGAAAATCACAGGACGGTCTGTAACAATACATACAGGTTCAGCAGACGCCTTTTTTATTGCGTAACTTCAGAGATGCCATTACAATTGGCCGCGATGGAAAAAGACGTGGACATTAATAAGGTCATTCGGCAGCACGCTGAGATGGAGGATTTTTTTACCGGCGGCTTTGCGGTCAAAGGTAAAAACTCAGTGCCCCAACAGCCGGAGCAACAGGACAATGCGGCTGCCGCCGAGGCAGCCGGGGAGCTTGAAAAAATCGCCGACGAAGTTCACCGATGCCGTAAGTGCGACCTGGGGTCACTGCGGACCAATGCCGTGCCGGGTGAGGGTAATGCAAACGCTCGCATACTCTTTGTTGGCGAAGCACCCGGAGCTGATGAAGATGCCCAGGGCCGACCTTTTGTCGGAAGAGCCGGAAAACTATTGGATAAGGTAATCGCAGCTATGGGGCTAAAACGAAGCGATGTCTTTATAGCCAATATCTTGAAATGCCGCCCGCCGGAAAATCGCGACCCCCGCGCTGACGAGATAATAAGCTGTTTTCCCTCCCTTCAAAGGCAGATTGAGATAATAAATCCTCAGATTATTGTGGCTCTGGGTGCTCCCGCAGCCAGAACGCTGTTAAACACCAACAAGTCGATAGGTCAATTGCGGGGGCAATTCCACGAATACTACGCCGGCCTCGGCAGAGCACCTATAAAGCTTATGCCGACGTATCATACCGCCTATCTGCTGCGGAATTACTCAGAGGAGAACCGTAAAAGAGTCTGGGAGGATATGAAAAAAGTTTTAGCCGAACTCGGCCTGCCGGTTCCGGAACCGGGAAAAAAATAATCCTGCCTCAATGCTAAAATACGGTTTTCAGGCCGAATCCGGCTGCGCAACTTAAAAAACCAACACGGGCTTTTTAGCCCAAAAATACGCTTTCTGGAAAAAACTACCTGTTCCAGCAAAAAAAATAAAAAATTTTAAGAATTTTTTCATTTTTTTCATTGACTTTGCCGCAACGTCCAATGTAGAATGTTATTTAATAGAGAGTATCTATTGAGAGTATACGTATACCCTTGGGTATCGTCCACCAGGGAAGTTTGTCTCTTTTGGAGTAGAGACGTGGTGAAATAATGTAAGGAATAGGAGGAGTAATGAGTAAGTTAGCTACAGTTCTAACCGCAATCGTTTTCATCGTAACTGTTCCCGCAAGTGGTTTACCTGCACCTGTCATCGGCGGCGACCCAATTTACACACAAGACAACGAGGACTTTGCCGGCCTTCAGACTCCTTGGGCCCTGACGATATTTTCGTATGTCTTTGACAACACCAGCGCCTCACTACCCGGAAATTTGGCGCTTGATCCGGGCGAAATGTTATTTATATATTTGCTCGATTGCGACGGCGCAGAAACCATCTCGGTCGACTACTTCTCCGTTGGCAATCCACACTTAGCCCCCATCAACACCGTTGGCTGGACAAGCGATGTCGTGCCCGCAGGATACAACGTGGACGACCATCAAGACCCATATCTTTACGGGTACTCTGGCCCCGCTCAGGCGGTCATTTACACCTACAGCGGAAATTTCTTCGACCCGTACTGCACGTTGGACCCTGGTGAGTATTCGCTGGTTTATTACATTGCCGTTGCCCCGGGTTACACGCAGGTAAGTGCAACCGCCTCCGGAGGCGGAGAAGGTGACGTTGGGCTCATTCCGGGGCCAATCCCTGAGCCGGCCACAGTATTTCTGCTCGGTCTCGGCGCATTGGCTTTGCTGAGAAAACGCAGGCAATAAATTAGGATTAGCTTTGGTTGTGAATTGAAAGGCTGTGAGCTTTCTCACAGCTTTTTTATTTGCCTCTACTTAGTAAAATTTCGCAAACTTTTTGTTCGTGTCAATTCTCCTATTCCCACAGGACTCGCGGAAAGCTGGTATTCAATAACCACGAATTCGGCAAGCTAATTCGCTAATTATCGGACGCTTAGGTTTTCGTGGCCTGGCGATGCGTTTCTTCTTGACTTTACCCCCATATCCGATATATAATGGTTTTTAAGGTGCGTAAAGCATACTCATAAACTAAAGATTTTATCTGCACGAATGAGGATTTAGTGGTAACGTGCAAAAGAGTGCGGGGAAAAAAGTGAGGAGAAGGTATTTAGCGGTTACTTTCCTGGTGGTCACTGTATTAGGCCTACCGGTCAGTGTTTCGCACGCTGCCGTGGTTTACCCGCTTGAGGTCTTTACCAATAACGGCAGTTACTATAACAGTCCTGATTTGGACCTGTACGTTGAAGTGTCTGAGGGCCAAGGCCAGGTTGATTTTACATTTTATAATGAAAGCCTGATCAATTCTTCTATCGCAAGGATTTATTTTGATGGTGGCTCGCTTTTGGACACTACGGACATAACTGAGGGGGCCGGAACATCTTTCAGTCAGACCGCAACTCCAGGTAATTTGCCAGCCGGCAGATTGCTTGACCCGCCCTTTGAGACCGCAGACGGATTCTCTATCGGTAGTGATGCGCCCCGGCCGCATAGCGGCGTCAACCCCGGCGAATGGGCTACCATTACTTTCGATTTAATCAATGGCGGCTCATTTCAAAGTGTGATTGATGAATTGGATACCGGCGTTTTGCGTATCGGTGTCCATATTATTGCCCTGCCTGACGGCTCAAGCGAAGCGGCCATCGCAGTCCCCGAGCCGGCCACGATATTTCTGCTTGGTTTAGGCGCATTGGCTTTGTTAAGAAAACGCAGGGCTTGAGTTAGAGTTGGCTTTAGCTACGAATGAAAGGGCTGTGAATTTTTTCACAGTTTTTTTTGGCGTTTAAGCCTGCCCCGTAAACTGGCTATTGGCCTTACGTGGCTTGCGAGGTTTGTGTGATTTGTTTTGTCAATTCGGCCAGCAATGCGTGCATTTGCGGGTCGGAGCGCTCGCACTCGCCAATTTTACTGCAGGCGTGCATAACGGTTGTATGGTCCCGCCCCCCCAAATGGCCGCCAATTTCTTCGAGGCTGTGTTTGGTTAAATTTCTGGCCAAATACATGCAAATCTGGCGCGGCTCGGTAATGCTCTGGCTGCGTTTTTTGCTCTGCAAATCCGCAAGGCGAACGTCAAAATGGCTCGTTACCACTTCGATAATATCGGTAATACTTATATATCTGGCCGCTGATTTAATTTGCCCTTCCAGAGCCCTCTGGGCCAATTCAAGCGTAATTTCCTTGCCCGTAGTGGTCGCTACGGCGTAGAGACTTGTCAGAGCGCCCTCCAGTTCCCTGATATTTGCGTGCACTTTGCGGGCAATGTACTCAGCTATCTCATCGGATATACTCAGGCCCCGAAGGTGGGCTTTCTTTTGCACGATTGCAACTCTTGTCTCGTAGCTTGGTGGGTCGATTCTCGCAACCAGACCCCAGTTAAATCTGCTGATAAGACGCTCCTCCAGCGAAGGTATCTTGCCCGGCGGGCTGTCGGCGCTGAGGATGATTTGTTTGCCGTTGTTGTAAAGGGCATTAAAGGTGTGGAAGAATTCTTCCTGACTTTGCTCACGCTCGCGCAGGAACTGAATGTCGTCGATTACCAGTGTATCGACAGTGCGAAACTGGCTTTGAAAGCCGGCCAAATTTCCTTTCTCAATCGCCCTGATAAACCTGTTGACGAAATCTTCGCAGCTTAACAACTGAATTACCGCCTCATCAAATTTTTGCCCGGCCTCGCAGCAAACAGCGTGCAAAAGGTGGGTCTTGCCCAGACCGGAACTGCCGTAAAGAAAAAGCGGATTGTAGGTATTGCCCGGCGACTGACTCACCGCAACACAGCTTGCGTGAGCGAGGCGGTTACTCGGCCCCACTACAAAATTATCAAAGGTATAATCAGGATGTAGTTTAAGCCCGGGCCTGGAGAGTCGAGACCGGCGCGGAGATTTCTCGTCGTGGTCAACGCTGAAATCTACGGTAACAAGATGGCCGGTTACCTGTTGAGCGGCACGAGTGAAGCTGCTTTTGCAATTATCGCACAAAAACTGCGCGGTTGCCTCATTGGGACAGCCAACACCGAGTGAACCGCCGTCCAAATGTAAGGCAGTTAGCTTCTCGAACCACTTGCGGGCATTGGCCGGGTCAAGCGCTTTTGCACGCTCAAGTATATCAGCGAAAATGTTTTCGACTTCCCGAACTGCCAAACCACCCTCCTTTGCGAAAGGCCTATCATATCCGTATTCTATGCAAACAGCAACCGACCATTAAAAAACATCCTTGTTAAAAACTTTTACAAGGCGAGACCAGGCTAACACCTGTGCCTGAGCAAATCCGGTAATTGAAATCTAATTCGAATTGTTTGGTTTGTCAAAAAAAACTTGCAGAAAAAAACAAAAAAATGCAAATTCTTTTACCTCCCGGCAAAGAATTTGAAAAAGCTCCATCTGCCGCGCCCGCCTCTTTCTGCCGCGCCCGCCCCCTTTTGTCATTCCCGCGAAAGCGGGAATCCACTTGAAATTTTTGTAAATCCTGATACCATCAGGACTACGCCAACCCCGTTAGAAGTAAAACGGCAACTTCTAACGGGGTCAGAAGAAATTTCGCGTTCATAAGGAAGCAGTTATGGGAATTTTCACTAAAACGGCAGAATACTTCAAAGACCGGCTCGGTAAAACCCGCGACAGACTCAGCACCTCACTTTCCTCGGTGCTGAGTCTGGGCAGAAATATCGATGAAAATCTGCTCGACGAGCTGGAAGAGACGCTGATAACCGATGATATCGGCATAGAAACGACGGACAAGCTCATATCAGGCCTGCGCACAGCTTTCCGCAGCAGGCAAATCGCAACGACCGACGATATTATCCCATTTCTCAAGGAACACATTAAAAGCTATTGGCCGCATCGCGACAGACAATTACGGCTCGCTGAGACCGGCCCGACCGTTATTTTGGTCGCTGGCGTCAACGGCACCGGAAAAACCACAAGCATCGCCAAACTCGGCTTTATATTGAGCCAGAACAACAAAACGGTTTTGCTCGCTGCCTGCGACACATTCCGTGCCGCCGCCGTAGAACAGTTGACCATCTGGGCCGAACGCATCGGCGCACAAATCATAAAGCACAAAGCCGGCGGCGACCCCGCAGCCGTAGCTTTCGACGCCTGTCAGGCCGCTGTCGCAAGAAATGCAGATGTCCTCATTCTCGACACAGCCGGACGATTGCACACCAAAAAGGACCTGATGAAGCAACTGACAAAAATGCGCGATGTAGTGGCCCGAAAAATCCCCGGTGCACCCAATGAAGTACTGCTGGTTCTCGACGCCACTACCGGACAGAACGCGATTGTCCAGGCAAAGATATTCACCGAAGCGATTGACGTTACAGGAATATTCTTAGCAAAACTCGACGGCACCGCACGCGGCGGAATCGTTATCGCCATCAAAGACCAGCTCGATATACCGGTAAAATTTGTCGGCCTGGGTGAAAAACTCGAAGATATCGCAGAGTTCAACCCCGATACCTTCGTGGAAGCATTGTTCAACTGAAGATGCTTAGTCGTCATCCTGAGCGGAGCGCAGCGGCACATTGTCATCCTGAGCGGAGCGCAGCGGAGTCGAAGCATCTGGTCATAGAAATAAAAACAAGTTAAGCAGAGAAAAAACTTTTATCCACTCATTCAATATACAGAGAAAGGTCTGAGCTATGGTTTCTTTCAACACTTTATTTAGCAGAAAAGGTCTCGCTCACATTTTTTTAGTGCTTTCGATAGCTGCAAATGCACCGGCACAAAGTGTATTGCCTGAACCAAAACCCGTTCCGCTTATGCAGGTCATACCGCTGCCTCACCAGCAGGCCTCGTTTCAGCGCGACGGCGTGGAGATTGCCCGATACCACTTTGGCCCTGCCCTTCATCGGCCTTTCCTGTTTCCTGTAATCGGGCCTTCAGGGCGCTCCCTCACACGAATGGGACACCCTCACGACCCGCAAGCGCACAGCCACCACAATTCGGTTTGGATTTCTCACCACAACGTAAATGGAACAAACTTCTGGAGTGACGGCGGCAAAGGGAAGATTCGCCACAAACGGATTATTAAATTCGAAGATGGCACCGAGTGCTCATCTATGGTCACAGAAAACCAGTGGGTAACCAATAAAGGCAAAGTCCTTCTTTCTGAAACACGCCGGCTAACAACGCTGCCGCTCGATGACTCTGAATGGCTGCTGATAATTGATATGGAATTCAAGGCCAACGGTGCACCGGTTACACTTAGAAAGACCCCTTTTGGAATTATTGGCATCCGAATGGCCAAAACCATCGGCGTCAATGATGGCGGCGGGACAATTCGCAATTCCGAAGGAGCTGTCAACGAAAAAACGGTTTTCTGGAAGCGGGCCAGATGGGTTGACTATTCCGGCCCTATTACAAATGAAAAAGTGGAAGGCATTACGCTCTTTGACCATCCGGACAACCCGAACTTTCCCACCTATTTTCACGTCCGAAATGATGGCTGGATGGGCGCTTCTCTAACGTTCGATGGGCCAAGAAAGATTTCGCCCAATAAACCTCTGCGTCTCTGCTATGGTCTATATATTCACAGTAATATGAAGGCGAAAGAAGTTATTGAAGCAAAGTGGAAGCAGTTTACGAAGATTCGTTCAACAAAGTTGGAAAATCCATCAAAGAAAAAATGAAATCCGGATTTCAGTCAGCTTTGAACGGATATATATCGCAAGGTCAAAGTTCTAACTGTCAGGCACTTTTAGTCGGCCTTGGGTCTTTCGCTGAGCAGTTTGTGTAAATCGAACCGGTAGTACTTTTGCTTCCAGGCCGGCCTGCCATCTTTGTCTGCGTTTGCAACGTAGATAATCCCATCGGCCGGAATCATTAGCACATTGTGCAGGTTCGACTTCATAGCAACTGGTGCGTCCATAAGGCGAATCGCCGAGGCCTGCGTAAACTTACTGTACCCTTCGGCAACCAGCCGGGCCAGATTTTTATAACGGCTGCCCGCCGACATAAGCACGGTATTTTTGACCGGATTAGGAAGAAGTTCGTGCTTTTCGCCAGGTTCGCCAGGTTTGATTATTTCCACCTTTTCAGGCACAGCTTTCATCCCTACCGCCGAATCGGTTTTGGCATCGGCAATCACGTAAAAATACTCACAGGTGCGTGGGTTTCCCTTGAAAATGCCAATGGCCTCATCGAGAGTCTTGGCATCAGCCAGCACCATCCGGACAAGAAAGGTCATCGGTATCCCATTCCAGTTTCCTACACCTCCGCCCCCCATTTCGCCAATACTGATCTGCTCAAGGTTCATACCCGTCACCGAGCCAATAAAGCCGGCATACGAAACATTTACAAACGGCACCTTCCCATCGGGCTCCTGAACAATCAGAACGGCGTGCTCTTGAAGTTTAATATCAACGCCGTAATCCAAGACCCTTCCGTGATACAGTTTACCCTCGGCGGTAGCCCCCCTAAGCAACGCAAATCCGCTGCAGTGCATCAGTTCCGGGATAAGGTTAGCCGCTATAATCTTCCATTCTGGAAGCTGCGAACCCTTGGCAAGAGCCCTCATCTCTTGAACAAACCGCTGCGGGACCTTGTTCTCAAACACCCCGACAAGAACGCTTGCAATCATCGCACGCGGAATCTTCACAGACCCAACCTCAATCCCGCCCTCCATACCGTCCTTCAACAGAAAACCAACATTTTGCCTAACCGCCTCCTTCAGCAGCACACCATGCTGAAAGCCCATCTCCTCCGGCGTGCCTTTCAAGTGTAGAACAGGGTATCCATCGACCGTCTCAAGATAACCCTTGCCCTCCGCAGCTATGAGCTTACGCACCGGCTCTGTCGTCGCCTGTGACGACGGGGAGGAAAAAGAGAAAACAAACGCAATAATCAACAACAGAACTGACATACGGACATTTATAGCTTTCATTTTACAACTCCCTTTCGATATTTTGCCAAATACTCTTACACTCTCGGCTCATTGCCCAAGTAGCAGGTCTTGGGCAGGCCGCCTGTTAGCGGCATTGCGTATTCGATAAATGCGTCCGTTACGCCGTTTCCTTCGGCGTTAATAAATTCATCAGGCATAGGTTTTGTCTTCTCGGCCACGTTGCTAAGCTCGGTGCGGAACAATTCAACCGCATAATCCGCCCCGTTGCCAAGCCGTCTGATTGCAACCGACCCGTTGTCCTCTTTCATAGCATACTGAACCGCATGACGTCCGCACCATCGCGCCTCACGAACATCGACCTCTGATTGCAACCCCGCAAAGCTCCTTTGCAGATACCCAAATGTGTCGGCTCTCACCCGCTTTGCCCCAAGTTTGCTCTTTACCTGCCCTGCCAGAAAATCTGCTAAAGCGCCTGTGCCGGAAAGTTGAATATTACCGTGCGCATCCGTTTCTACCCCCTCAGCAAGTTTTTTAGCCCAGGTAACACCATCGGCATCGCGGATTCCCTCGCTCGCTGTAACGACGCATCGGCCCAGCTTCTTCAAGACACCTTCGACATCGCCAAGGAATTTGTCCATCGAAACAGGTCTTTCCGGAAGATATACCAGGTGCGGGCCGTCATCATCCCTTTGTTTTCCCAACACGGTGGCCGCGGTCAAAAAGCCCGCGTTCCTGCCCATAATCACATCAACTTTGATGCCCGGCAGCGTCCGATTATCCAAATCGTCACCCATCAACGCGCAGGCCTCGAACTTTGCTGCGGTTCCGAAGCCCGGACAATGGTCGGTAACCAGCAAATCGTTATCCACTGTTTTCGGAATGTGAAATGCCCGTATATCAAAATCCACGTCATCCGCCATCCTATTGATAATATGGGCCGTATTAGCCGAGTCGTTACCGCCGATATAGAAGAAGTACCTGATATTGCGTTTCCTGAAGACCTCCAGAATCCTCGCACAGTATTCCTCGTCCGGCTTATCCCTGCTGGAACCCAGGGCCGAACACGGTGAAGCGGCTACCTGTTCCAGCATATCCGCCGACACCTTTTTCAAATCGATGAACTGACCTTTGGCCATTCCGACCACGGCGTGGAGCGCTCCGTAAAGGTTTTCGATTTCCGGATGTTTATTTGCCTCTTCGATAACCCCGACCAGAGACGCATTTATCACGGCGGTCGGCCCTCCTGATTGTCCTACTACCG
Source organism: Phycisphaerae bacterium (assembly GCA_030601745.1). GTDB lineage: Bacteria > Planctomycetota > Phycisphaerae > Sedimentisphaerales > Anaerobacaceae > JAUVYQ01. Next base: position 36,931 of record JAUWBI010000008.1, on the reverse strand, counting down.
CATTTGCCTTTGGTGCATCTGCCATTTTCCTGAACTCTCCACAACAACTCTTACTTTACTTTCCAATCACGGACAGGCCATTATACAAACAGAATTTCAACGAGCAAGGCCAAACAAAAAAAAACCTGAATTCTCCAAGAATTTCGTTTTTGAATTTTGTATTTTGAACATTCAAATTTGTTTCGTATTTCGTGCTTCGGATTTCGAATTTTTAATTGAATATTCTCTGCGTTTTTTGCTGTCTCTGCGGTTCATTTTTTCAAATCTCAGTCGCGCAGCCCGGCGTCAGAAAATACAGCCATTTGCCGAGCAGTTTGACCTTCAGGATTGACTCAGCCGCCTTGCTGTAAAGCTCCAACTGCCGGCGATAAAGTTCGGCACGCTCGGAGACTTCTTCAGCGGTTATTCTGTCGGTCTTGAAATCTATAACCAGCAAGCCATCAGGCGTCCGAACTAACATATCAATTATGCCCTGAACAACGATTAGTTCATCCCTGGAGCCTGCCCCTGCGCAAGCAGGGGTCCCTCGTCTCTGTGGCTGGGACATCTTGTCCCAGAAAGCACGGTCAGGATGACCGTGCCACGCCGGTAGAGCGAAAGTGAACGGCCATTCACGCCAAACAGTGTTTTTGGCATCGATTGCAGTCCGGCCCAGTTCACTTTCAAAAAACGTTATTATCGACTCTGTGTCGATATGCTCGGCAACCAGCTCGCTTATAGCGCCTTCGGCCAAAAGTTTGTCTATAACTTTTTCAATCGCTTCCTTGTTTACCGGCCTGGCCCAATCAAGCTGGGAAATTACAAGGTGTGTACCCCGCCCCAATACACTGGGGCGGGGTGTAGCTGTGCCGATTAGTCGGCCTTCGACCGGCTCAGCCGACACATGTTCCGCCGCACAAACAATCCTTGGCTGACGTTCCAGCGCCCTGGAATAATCGATTTTTAGGTATTCATCATTGCGATGTGTTATTGCCGTTACCGAAGTCTTGGCAGGCAGCAGCGGCGCATCGCCGAACCCATACCGCCACGCCAGAGACTTTTTTACCTGCGAAAGCAGCTTTGACTCTGTTTGTTTAGAGAGATTCTTCGCTCCGCTGGCGCTACGCTCAGAATGACAAACCGTCGAAGCAAATCGGCGTGATTTGCCACGTTTTAGTTTAAGAATATATCTGGAGAGCCATTCAAGTTCTCTCTGCTCGTAAAGTTTTATACGAAATAAATCATCGTCATCGCCTCTTGCTGCCAGGCCGGTCTCAAAAGCGTTGTGCAAATTCTTTTGGTCGGAAAGTCCGTAGAGGACCCACTCCAGAGGACTCTGGCACCAGCGAAGCTGCCAGCTCGGAATCGGCTCGTCGCCGAAGAAGAAGCCGTTGCAAATAATAGTCCGGCAATTGCCTGGCTTTTCACAGGCGCTTAAAATAAGCCGGTCCCTCGCCCGCGTCGTTGCAACGTAAAGGATACGCATCTCTTCCGCCAATGCTGTTGACAGCTTCCGCTCTGCGATGACCTCGTGTGCAAGCGAACGCAGCTTGCTGTTTGACTTACGGTCGATAATTTGCAGCCCCAGTGTATCGCCGGCATCGGCAAGAAAGTCTCGCTGAATGTCTCTCTTGTTGAATTTACTGTCCAGCTCAGCTAAAAAAACGACCGGAAATTCGAGTCCCTTGCTTTTATGCACGCTTAGAATCCGAACGGCATTACCCGCTGCAGATTCCGGCTCAGCAGGAGCCCAATCTTCGCCTGCTTCCTGAAGCTTCTCAATAAATTCAACGAACCGCGTCAGGGAAGGGATGCCCGCACTGCTGGCAAAACCCTCAAACTGGATCGCCCTATCGTGCAGCTTGAGAAGATTAGCTCTGCGTGCCTGCCCGTTCGGCAGGGCCGAAACGAATGACAGAAAGCCGGTCCGGCGATAGACCTGCCATATCAAATCCGCCAGATTGCCTCGTCGGGCAAGTGTTCGCCACTGCTCAATCGCAGCGAGTATCTCTTTAAGCTTGCCGGCCAGTTTTACATCCCGCCCACTGTTACAGCATTCGACCACGCAGTCGTAGAAGTTTTTGTTATGCTCATCCGTTTCACTGTGGATTTTTATCTTCACTAATTCAGTGTCACTAATATTAAAAAACGGGCTTCGCAATACGGCAGCTAATTCGATATCGCGCTGAGGATTGTCCAGGACTTTTAGCAGGCACAGACAGTCGCTGATTTCAGTCGCCTCAAAATATCCAGCAGTGGCTTGACAGCTCACAGGTACGCCCGCTAATCGCAGCACTTCGACATAGTCATTGGCCTTTTTGGCCAGCGACCGCATCAGTATCACAATGTCGCGATACTCAACATCCCTGAATTTATCTCCCTGCTTATCATATATCTGAAATTCCGCCTTACCCGTGTCTGCCCCGACCATTTGCCTGATACGTTGGGCAATCATTGCCGCCTGACGCTGCCGGGAGCTGATAATATTTACCCCGTTAGAAACAGTCGTGGAATTTCTAACGGGGTTTAGATTCTCGTCGTCGGCAATTTCGCTTATCTGTTGGTTTTGCAAATCCTGGTCTCTGTTTTGTTCGTCAAGTATGTGAAACTCGACAACGCTCTTTTTGTCACTTGCCGCCTCACCCTTAAATTCTCTTACAAGTGCCGGCTTCAACCGGGCCGACTCGTCGTAATCAATCTTTGCAAAAGATGCTGTCATTATCCGGCCGAATATCTTGTTGACAAAATCGAGGATTCCTTTAGCCGAGCGGAAATTCGCATTCAGGTCAACCCGTAATCCGTTAAGTGCATCGGCCTGGTCAACCCGCCCTCGGCGGGCAGGCTTGAGGCGTTCGAGAAAAATCTCCGGCTCAGCTCCCCGCCAGGCATAAATACTTTGTTTGACATCGCCGACAACAAAAACATTGTCTTCAGAACTGAGCAAATCAAGTATGGCCTGCTGAACAGGGTTAATATCCTGATATTCATCAACGAATATGTATTTGTACCTGCGGCGAAGCGCCAGAGCCGTCTGCGAAGGTAACAAATTGTCCTCCGAAGAACCCTCATCAGTTAAGAGCTTCAGGGCATAATGTTCAAGGTCGGCAAAATCCAGACAGTTGACCGCTAGCTTGGCCCGGCTGTATAACCGGTCAAATTTTTTAACCAGCTCAATCAGTACCTTTGTCTGCAGGCCGGCAGCACCGCTGACTTTATCAAGGTAGTCTGGATTTATAATGGCAAGGTCGGAGAGTCCCTCAAAAGCATCTACTGCTTTTTTCACCGTCTTTTGTACAAGTTCAGCGATTGTTTTCGGCACTTCTTTGGGCTTATTAACCCTTGGCTTCTTAAAATTTCTTATCTCTTCGGCAAATTTACCCCAATCATCGGCCTTGGAAAGTTCAATACATTGCTCAACGGGTTTAATAAAAATATCCTCGCACTTCTGTGCCCAATCACCGTCGGGACACCTGTTTTTATAGAGTCCCTGGGTGTGCCGAAGCTGATTTAGTATGTGCTGCAATTTGTCTGCAATAATTTCCTTTTGTTTCTTGCCTAAGTCACCTGCAAATGGATTGGCCGCTTCTGCAAGCACCGATGCACGCTCGCACCAGTTTTCTCGTGAAACTACGCCGTCCAGAAAATCGCTGAGGTCTATTATCTTTGCAAGAAAACCGTCATTTGTGCGAAGGTCTCGCCGGTATAAAAGCTGTTCGAGAGCCGCTCGTATGTTGCTCTGCTGCCAGGCCCAGTCGATTGTTTTTTCGAGAACCTCTGCTTTTAATAGTTTCGCTTCGTCGCCGTCGATTACGCCGAACGTTGGGTCAAGGCCGAGTTCGTAAAAATACTCCGTGATAAGCCGTTTGCAAAACGAATGTATCGTACTGATATCAGCGCCGCCCAACAGCATAAGCTGGTGGCGAAGATGGGCGTCGCCGTTTTCCAGAAATGCAGCTCTTAATTGCTCGGCTATTCGCGAACGCATCTGCTCGGCTGCCATCTCGGTAAAAGTCAATACCAGTATGCTCCACACATTGGGACATACGGATTTGTCGGATACGATGTTGGCACATCGGCCTGAAAGGACCGCTGTTTTGCCGGTGCCCGCTGAGGCCGTTACTAAAACGTCACTGCCGCGTGCAACAATTGCCCGCCGCTGCTGCTCAGTCCATCTTATCTTCTTCTCAGCCATTTACTATCTCTTCACTTTTTGTCATTCCTGCGAAAGCAGGAATCCACTTTCTCCTTTACTTTCCACTTTTGCCTTTTTTCCTTACTCCTTGCCTTTTAACAATTAAGTTGCATTTAATTGGTTTCTCCTGTTTCTACTTTGGTTGTTCGTACAAGTTTTTCCCTCCACATACCAATAATACCTTGCGACAAAAGGAATATAGAAAGCAATCCAAAAAATAGATGAAAAAAGTCTGACACGTCAACGTACTCCCACCTAAAGAATGCCCGTACCACAAGAAGTGTATAAATAACTAACAATAACAAATTGGTCTTCAGTAATCTATGGCGGATGGTAAAAACAAAACAGACACAATAAAGAACAGCTAAGCCATTGGAAAAAACGATTGGCCACATAAGATAACGCAAGATAATAGAATTGTGACGGAAGGTAAATAAAACAATGCACGTGTTGACCAAAATCACGACCAACAAAGTAATTGCCATCCACATACCAACCTTGATTTGAATTTCTGGCTTCATAATTTCCCCTTTCTCACCTTACTTTCCTCGTCCCTCTCTGCTCATCTTTCCAAGAACCTTTGTTTTGCCGAGCGATTCTAAAAAGTTGTAATCATTTATCTGCCAGTCAAATCGGCAGACCGATTTGTACCTGCAATAACTACACGGCGATTTCCCGCTCAAACGATATGGCCTGACATCAATCCTGCCGGAGAGTATTTCTTCAGCCAACCGAACTATTTTGTTCTCGGTAAATTTAAGGACCTTTTCAAAATCAGCATGTTTTAACACCCCTCTATTTCCATAACTGCCGTATGGCTCACCGTCTTTGGTAACGTAAAAATTATAGAATTTACTGTCTTTCAAAGCTGTTTTATCAAGCTCCCGGGCAAATTTACCGTTGAAGACACCTTTTGCCTTATAATCAAAACCTTCTGTTTTCTCTGATAGCTCATCGAGGGTGGCTCCTGTGGGCGTCACTTCGACCGGCATATAAAATGCCCCTGCGACATTTTGCACTTTGCATTGCGGATTGGATGCGTTCCGTACAGCTAACATATAAATCGGCAGTTGCATATCCAGGCCATAGTAAAGTTTTGCCCAGCTAAAGGTTTTGTCTTTACGCTTATAATCGAAAACAATCGCAATTTTTTCACCATCGAGCTCTGCAATATCAAGCCGGTCAATTTTGCCGTCCAGAGACAGCAGCCGCCCATCCGAAAGGCCAATCTCGCATTCGCCAAGGCTGGTAGGGGCAACCCTGTGTGGTTGCCCTCGGCCGGCACGCAGGCCTGCACCTGCTTCCCCGAACGAAACTTCCGACACCCTCGGCCTGAAACTCCCCGCCCGCACCATTTGCGCAACTGCCGAAACACAATCCTCAAGAACCTCGCCGGCAACGTGAATGATAAAAGCGTTATGAGGTCTGTGACGGACAAAGTTTGATATAAACGAATCCTCTCTGACAAGTTTTGATATTTGTTCTCTCAAAAGCTCTAAAAGCCGTTCATTCCGAACCGTCGCAAAATCTTCTGTTTCTGCGCTAAGCTGCTTCAACAAACCATCCAGAACACGATGGTAAAAAATGCCCACGTCCAACGGCTCAAACTTAAATTCTTCCCGTTCCTTCAATTCCAATATATATCGGGCAAAATACTGATAGGGACACGCCGCAAAAGTACTCAGCCGTGTCGCAGAGCTTCTTACCTCCCCGCTAAAGAGATTTTCAACTATCGTCTTATCAAGCTCGGCACAATTATCATAATTTATCGCACATTGAACTTTTGAGCCGAGTTCTCCAGGTTGTTCATCCGAACAAATTCCATTTAATAATTCACCAAGCCGCTTACGAGAACTCTCAAGCAAGTCACCAGATGCATCTTTGCCTAACCGGCTGCAGAGCAAATCAGCAAGCTCGGTCTCGCCGTGGACTTTCTCAATCTCGATTTGCTCGCCTGCAATCGATAGTTCCTTGAGATTTTCAAACAGCGATTCTAAATGGTCTATGTACTGCGAGCGAGGCACCGCACTGCCCTTATCATCAGCCGAAGGGTATGTAACACACAGAAATTCCGACGGGCGTGTAAATGCAATGTAAGCCAGGTATTGGCGTTCGGCAAGCATCTGGCTTGCCGTTGCTGCCAGTGGGAAATCCGCCGACTCCGCAGCGCTGCGGTCGTCGTCGCTTAATATGCTGTCAAAACTGACCGGTACGGGAAACTGCTTTTGCGTAGCCCCTACCAAGAAAACCGCTTTCAAATCGGGATGCCGGCTGCGCTCGATAGAGCCGACAAGAACTTGGTCCAGTGTCGGCGGAATAAAAGCCAGCGTCAACTGCGAAAATGCGGATTCGAGAATCGCAATATAATCCTCAGACGCCATCTCCTGGCCGGCAAAGACCTCGACAAGCTCGTCAAATATATCTAAAAGCTTATCGTAAAACTGCAGATGTTCACCGACGGTGGCGTAATCTTTTCGTTCAGCGGCTTCTTCAACCCAGCTCCCGATTCTTTCACGAACACCCAAACCATCGATAAAATCAAAAATAATCCGCGTGAACTCCTTGGCGTTGATTGTTTTTGCCGGATTGTCACCCGGGTAAAGTCTGTCCCGAAGCTCAAGCAAAGGGCCGACGGCTTTCAGCCGGATTTCGTTTATCCGCTGCTCGTCCCGCCCCTCCGAGGGGCGGGGCTCGTCAAAATCTCCGTTGTCCTCGCCTGCGAAATCCCATTTCTTCTCACTTTGCCAGTCGTCGCCGCTTATGCCGAAGGCAAGACAGTAATTTTCCAGCACGTCAACATCCCGGCGCTCTATTGGCACCAGGTCGGCTTTTAGATAGGCAAAAATATCGCTGCTAAAAAAGCCGCCTGTAACCGCCTGCAGCGCCGAACAAATAAGCTGGATAGCCGCATGCTGGTTCAACGGTTTTCGCTTATCGATAAAAAATGGTATCCCATAGTCGTCAAAATACGCCCTTATATAGTGCTGATAACTATCGATGTCCGATGCGATAACCGCAATGTCACGGTATCGATAATCCTTTTCCTTGACCAGTTCAAGTATCTGCCTTGCGACGAACTGGACTTCAGCCCGCCCGTTGGGTGCCGATATGATGCGAATATTATCTGCCGCTGATTTCGGCGGCTCAAGCTCAAATATATCACGCTCGATATGAGCAAGCTGCGGACAAGAAGAGAATCTAACTGCCTCATCGAGGATCACGGGCTTGGCCAGTCGCAGTTTACATTTTTTTATTAGTTCAATCAGGGCGATATACGTTCGTTCAGTCGGGCCGAATATGCCGACCGGATCGAGCTTCTCGGCATCAGGATTTGCCAAATCAATATTTGACGGGTCCAGACAAAGCGCAATTTGTGCATCTGAGACAACCTTTAGCAGCTCAGCAAGCATTGCAAGCTCGGCTGTTGTAAAGCCGGCAAAGCCATCTACCCATAACTTTGCGCCTTTAACAAAGCCTGCTTTCGCTACCGCTCCGCACGCACGGTTCAGTTGAATATCAGGGTCGATGAACCTGCCCTCGATAAACTTCAAATATTCTTCAAGAACGAGGCCGATATCGGCAAATTTCAGGACGGCTAAACTATTATGTTCATCTTTCCGCAATTCGCCCAGCAGTTGCTCAATATCGTCCGGTGTCTTTGCATACTGGTGCAGCTCAGCGATGGTTTCCGCCATTTGCCGACCCAGCCCCGGCCGGTTCGCTGATGAGCCGAAGACTTTCAATTTACTTTTATTGTCTCGCAAAATCCTGTGCACTATCATTTGCCGGCCGATGCGCGAAAGCTGCGGCCTCGCCGTATTTTTCCCTGACAGCAAAAACTGCAGTCGGTCAAACGAAAGCACGCTCAATCTGTTGTAGCCGGCGATTCTTTTATCGCTAAGGATTGCGCGTTCCGCCTGATACGTTGCCTGTTCCGGAACCAACAGTATCAGCCGCTGTTCGTCAGTCGGCTCCAGCAACGCACTGACGATTGCTCTTATGCAATAGCTGGTCTTGCCCGCACCGCTTCTGCCAAGAATAAATTGAACTGCCATAGGGACCATCCCGGATTTGAAAATTATTCTTTCCCCCCTTTTTACCACAAGTGCCGCTCGTTTTCAATGCGCTTTACTTCACCCGGCCACCATACCCCCGACCGGTGAAATATGAAAAACGCACGCTGGCTGTGTTTAGCCGTCGCCGGCACGGCGGCGGCCCCGCTTTTCTAATCCGCATAATCTTCAGCAAGGTGTCTTTTCGCTCTTTGCTGCTTTAAGAGACTTCGCCGCCTTTTTTCCTCTAATCGCCGCTGCTTGACCGTCTCCGGCACCCTGGTTTTTCTCCGCACGGGTTTCTTTTTCAGCGCCCCTCTCAATAACTCCTGCAATCGTTCAACCGCAACCCTGCGATTTGCCCTTTGAGTTCGATAACGCTGCGAAACAACTCTTATTACACCGTCTTTGTTGGCCCGCGTTGCAAGCCGTTTGAGTATTCGCTGCCTTTGCACATCGGAAAAACTCTCGCAGTTCGCCGCGTCGAAGAACAGTGTTACCCGTGTATTGACCTTGTTTACATTTTGTCCACCCGGCCCGCCGCTGCGAGAGAACTTAAAAACAAGCTCATCCTCACAAATAAATATATCATTTGTGATTTCAATCATATCATTTGTTCCCAAACCACCCGCACAATGTACCAAATCCCCCGGAATAATCAACAACTTCCTCCAACAACTGAGCCATCTGACAGTACCCTGCAAATTACTCCACTCGGGCTCTTTTTCCTTGAACCGGAACGGAAAGAGCTTATAGTATAGTATCGACGTGTTCGCATTCTGGAATTTCACAACCAGAGCTGCAAAATAACCAAATTTTAACCGCAGGAACAGGAGGTAAAAAATGGAATCTAAAAAAGCAAAAACAATAGTGGTAGTAACCTTACTGGGTTTAGTCGGCCTGTTGGGCTGTTCGCTGTTCACTATAGCCGCCGATTCGGAGACGACCGCCGCCCAGCTGGAAATCGAAGAATTAAGGGCCGGCAAAAATTTCATTCCAACAAAGCTTTACAGCGCCGAAGACGACCGGCGAATCCTCAAGCTTTTCGAGGGCCTGCGAGTCGCCGACGTTTCCGACGGAATGGACAAGGCCGGCCTGACAAATATCGGCCTGATGTCACCGGAAATCCACGCCGCCTGGAAAGACACCAAGCACTTCACGCATCGCTTTATCGGCATTGCGGTAACCGTCCGATACGTCCCCACCAACAAGCCGCCGGCGCCCCAAATGGAAACCGAGGCGTTTAATCGCTGGGTCGGCCAATGGTACAGCAAGCTCTCGAGCGAGCCATTTGTTCCGCTCATCCGCAAGGGCACGGCCCTTGTCTTCGACGACGCTCCGGACTCGGACGTCGGCTCCATCGGCTCGAACAACATTATGGGCTGGACGTTGCGCGGATGTGTCGGCGTTGTTACAAATACCACCGCCCGCGACACCGACGAAATCGCCGCCCAAAAGGTCCCGCTTTACTTCAGAAAACCGGGCAGGGGCATTCGGCCGGGCAGAAACGAAATCGAATCCGTCAACCGCCCCATCGTCTGCGGCGGCGCCCTGGTCGAGCCGGGTGACATCATCGTCGCCGACGGTGACGGCGTCATCGTCGTCCCCCGCGCCCGCGCTGAAGAAGTTGCAAAATACGCCAAAGAAACACTCGACTCCGACAAGGCCGGACGACGGAAATTATATAAGAAGCTCGGACTACCACCCGACGATTCAGTCAAGTAGCAGCCGAGCGGAACCTTATTCCTCTTCTACAACAACAGGATACAAATATATTTAGCCACCGACCCTGCCGGGGGTTTGTATATCTATGTCAGTTTATCGATATTCTTTGCGACCTTTACAACAGCTTCTACAATATCGTCCATATCTTTTTTACGCCCCAGAAAAGCCGTTTTCCCCTCCATCGAAAGCTTTTCTTTTCCACTGGGCCTGATATTATCCATAACCGGAAAGTGCAGCGATTCTCTGTATTTTTTAAGTCGGGCCTTGGAAAACGATGCGCCAAACGCATCTGAATTAAGGTGTTCTTCCAACATCCCTTCCTTATGGCATCCGCCTCCGTATCTTCTTTTCCCTCCTGAAATCGGAACACCTTCAGCTCGAACCGCCTCTGCAAACTTTGATGCAGGAACATTCTTAAAATATTTTTTATCGTAATCTAATTCAAAACTGATGTAGGTGATTCTCGTTCTCTCAGAGTACCGCTTTCTCGGCTTGATACCGGGAATTTCTTGTAATTGTTTTTCCAGGTACTTTCCGTTTCTTTGACGGGTCTTGTCTTGTTTCTTAAAACGTTTGAACTGTTCTGTAAGAATGGCCGCCTGAAACTCGGTCATTCGATGATTAGACCCGGGATAAGGATAACCCCTTTTGCTTTTTTTAGGGTCTCTCCCGTTGTTTACGAATGCAGCGCATCTCCACATCAGGTCTTCATCACTTCCCAATATGGCCCCTCCTTCACCGGAAACCAGGGATTTCCATTCCTGAAAACTGATACAGCCTGTGACGCCGAATGTGCCGACTTTCTTATTATTTACCTCAGCGAAAACTGACTGACACGCATCTTCTACAACCGGAATGTTATGCTTATTAGCTATGGCCATAACTTTCTCTATATCCACCGGGTAGCCGGCCAGATGAACAGGCAAAATAACCTTTGTATGTTCCGTTATGGCATCTTCTATAAGGTCGGCGTTTATCGAGCCGGTGTCCCCGTCAACATCAACAAATACCGGCAGCGCATGCGCATTGGTTATAACGTTAATAGTTGCGATAAATGTGTGCGGCGTCGTAATAACTTCATCACCCGGCCCCACTCCGAGACAATGCAGAGAAGCGTTAAGCGCCGTAGTCCCGCCGTTTGATAAAGCGCAGTATGGCGCACCCATCGCCTCCGCAAACACTTTTTCAAAGTCGTAAACGGCATTACCTCGCAAACAGCACCAGTTTCGGCTGTGAAGCGCTTTAAGCAGCGCCTTCTCTTCATTCTCATCAAAAATAGGCCAGGTCGAAGGAAATGGTTTCGTCCGCACGGCAGCACCGCCAAGAAGTGCAAGCTTGTTTGTTTTCTTAACGATATTTCCATAGAGAGAACTTACCCCGGTAGCAGCCAGGGCCGCCCCCGCTAACCCTGCTGAAGTTTTCCTTATGAATGACCGTCGTGTTAATGATGACTTTTTCATAAAAACACCTCCTGCTCATAACTTTTGAATATGGATTCAATCTTCCTTTTTGGAATTCTTTTTCCCTTTTTCCAGATGTTGGGCTATTTGTTTTAGCTGTTCCTTCATTTCTTCAGCTTGTCGCCGGATTTCCTCAAGTTGTTTATGTATTGTTTTCGAGCCGAGGATGCTCGGGGCAAAGATGAAGAAGAATATCAGCGCCATCGCCCCGCCAATGGCGATAAAGCTCACGCCATACAAAATCTTTTCTACATGCTCGTACATATTCTCATCCATCGTCTCCCGCCCCAACTCAAAACCATATCCCACCGAAGCGAAGCAATCTCAACTGCACAATTATAAACCGTCGATTATCAATAATCAATTGAAAACGCACACCAATTACAATACTTGCTTAAAACATTCTGCAAAATCCGCCTCAATCCGTGGTTAACGACCTGTTCAGCCTTCTTTGCAGGTCTTTCAGCCGGTTTACCTCGTCATTGCCCAGCAGCATAATCGGAAAGGCGGTCTTGTTATGGAACAGCGGCTCATCCATATCCACCCATTGCCGACAATGTTCGCCATCCGGCGTTCCGGGAATCGGCGAGAAATCCGCTAACATTCCACGAATGCCCAGCCCGTTGGCAAAGCGCATCGAGGCTTCGAGTTCCTGAACATCGGTTTGAGGATGGCCGAGAATTTGATACGCCGTGATGCTGGTGGGCTCGGCACCTGCAGCGATGAGGTGCTCGACCGCCCGTGCAAGCTCATCGGAAAAAACTTTCGAGCCGGTATGCCGCTGCCATTGTAAAGAAGCATTCTCAAAGCCAAGATAGAAAGTCTTAAAGCCCGCCCGCACCATCAGCTCGGCCAGCCCTCTCGTGATAAAACGAGCATTAAGACCATTAGGCGTGTGCAGCTTCGCTTTTATATCCCGTTTTAAGACCTCGTTCAAAAATGGTACCAGGACTTTTTCCGCCTCGAACAGCAAAGCGTCATCGTAGAACGCAATATTCTCAACCCCACGTTTAGTTAATAACTCTAACTCAGCTAAAGAGCGTCCCAGTGGCCGCGCCTTGAATTTGCCGTAAACCTTAGGCACGGAGCAGTAGGTGCAATTGAAAGGACAACCGTCGGTGAGTTTAAGGACTCCAACATTTAGTCTCTCCACGGCCTCCCACAGCGCCGGCTGCTTCAAGTCCGGCTTGACTCCCAAATATTCCCAGAGCGGCTCAAGATTTGTTCCACTCACTAAAAAATCCGCCCCCAATTTTTGTGCGTGACTGTCGCAAAGTGTCACGTAGTTACCGCCCAACACGATTTTCGCTTTCGGCCATATCCTGCGAACATCTTCTATTACCTCTTGGATGCCCTGGTACCAATATGTCATCATCGTTTGAACAAGAACAAAATCGAACGGCTCTTGTTCTGTCAGAAAATCCTCAAACATACCGCGAGGCAAACCAAATCGCCGAAAGTATCGCGGAATTGCTTCCAGGCACGCTGGACTTAAGATTTGTTCGCAATAAAATCTACCCCGGCCCCACTGGTCGGATTCAAGGTCCTTCTGCCTCGCTGCGAAAGGGGTAAATCGGTCGAGATAATCAAAGAGAGTAAAATCGGCCCTGCCGCGCAGATACCCTGCCACGCTCAGCAGCCCGTAGGGTTTTACCCAGAAATCATAAGCGGCAAAGTCATAGATCGGCGGATTTACAAGCAGGATTTTCATTTGTCTATATTTTACGTATAGACCCTTTAGCCGGCCGCAAATCTATGGACACGCACTCTTGCGGTTCTCTAACACGGCAGTTCTTTTCTGAACTGCTTCCCGGGCTCCATAACTCGGTCAACTCTGCTCTGCGGTCAGACTTCTTCAACGACCTTAAATCCCATCAGCACACCCAGCTTCTTGATGTTCTCTAAGTGGTCGCCGTAGAAAACTGCGCGGTGCAGCAGCGTCATCACGCCGCCTTTGAGTATGCCGGCACCCCAGTTATGAAACATCTTGTCAGCATCAGCCACCTCCGTCCAGAACTGGGTACGGCAGCCGAGCTCGTCGTGGGTAATCTTGAATATCTTACCGGTTGAAATCAGCATTGTGTCGAGGTCGATGAGCTTGGCGCAGGTAACTACCTGACCGATGCGGTTCTCCACGTCCAGCGATACTCCTCTCTCGCTATCGCTCTGCGTGCGGATGGTAAAGGGCAGACGCTTGCCGGCGGGACCGTCCATCTTCGTTGCCGACGTGCAGTGGAAGTGTATCAGCGCATTGCTGGACGTATCGAAGACGGGGTCGGTGATGAACCCCGGCACCCCGAACGCATAGGCGAATATCAGCATTGTCAGCGTCGAGTCCATGTCACCCTCGCAGGCCCCGACCAGTCCAAGGTCGTTGAGCTTGCTGAACGTCAGGCAGCCCTTGGCCGGTCGCCCCATACAGTTCGAGCTCGTGACGGCCTGTGCCTTTTCCTTAATCATCATGTTCTTTATCGCCAGGTAAAACCGTGCCGAGTTGATTATCTCTTTTCTCGAGGGCTCGACTATGGCCTTGGCCTTACTAAGCCAATATCGCTCGGCCTCGGCCTCAGCGGCCTTGATATCGACCGCCTTGTGAGCCTGGAGCGTTTGCTCGACGGTGACCGGGACCAGCTCAACACCCAACTTTTTCTTGACCTGCTCGGCAGAGCAGGCCGGGGCTGTTCCACGGGGCCCGCGCACGACGATGATGCGCGTTTGACGCAGCCGCGGCGCCACACGCATCAGGCCAACTATCTGGTCAATCTCGCCCCAGTCACTCGTCGGCAGCACAACGACCTTCTTACCGGCCTTGCGCCACTGAGGAAAATACATCCACCCGTGCCCGCTGAAAGGCTGCGAGAAGACCGCCGTCTGCAGTCCCACATCGATGAGCCGGCCAAGCGCCTGCGCCGGCGCGCCTCCCCCATGCCCGGAAAGATGGAACAGCAGAACACCGTCAGCATCTTTTACTTTGGACACCATCTCGTCCACTTTGGCCGGAGGTACCAGTTCGCCACCAACGAACTTCACATCGCCGAGTTTCCGCTCTACCTTAGCGAGGTATTTCTCGAACTTGGCTATCTCCTCAGCCGGCCGCGACAGGTAAATCCCCCCTGTCCTGCCAACATAAACTTGATGGATTTTCACCGCAGGCATCTTAGGCGGCCATTCTCCACCTTCGTCAGCCATCACGCGCCTGCCCAACTGCCCGCCCAGCAGCACCGCTCCCGCTGCGCTCGCACCCAAAAACTCTCGTCGATTTATTAAATCACCCATAATTTCACTCCTTATAAATTAACGTTCTTTCTTTCGCAACCACGAGAAGTGGTTGTTAGAAGAGGCCCCATTTTGCCACTTATTACTAAATGGGAGCCCCGGTAGTGTCTTTCAATTTAGCGCGCAGCCGCTTCAGTTCGACCTTTAGTTCTTTGACGACCTCGGCGTATGCCGCGTCGTCATAGACGTTCTTCATTTCACGCGGGTCCTTCCTGAGGTCATACAGCTCCCATTCGTCGATGTCGTGGTAGAAGTGTATCAGCTTATACCGCTGGGTTCGCACACCGTAGTGTCTTTTAACGCTGTGCACCGCCGGATACTCGTAGTAATGGTAGTACATCGACGTCCGCCAACCCCTGGGAGTCCTCCTACGGAGCACCCGGCGGATAGACCTGCCCTGCATATCGTCCGGCTTGCCGACACCGGCAAAGTCCAGAAACGTCGGCGCAAAATCCAGGTTCAGAACGATGTCGTCGTTGACCGACCCGGCTTTTATCTGCCCCGGGTACCGAACAAGCAGCGGCATCCGCAGCGACTCCTCATACATAAATCGCTTGTCGAACCAGCCGTGGTCGCCCAGATAGAAACCCTGGTCCGAAGTGTAGAACACAACCGTATTCTTGCTCAGCCCCGACTCATCAAGATAATCCAGGAGCCGGCCAACATTATCATCAACCGATGCAATGCAACGCAGGTAGTCCTTGATGTAACGCTGGTATTTCCAGCGGACAAGGTCTTTGCCCTTCAGATTTGCCTTACGGAAAGCCTCGTTCTTGGGTTCGTATGCTGCATCCCAGAAGTTCTTCTGCTCAGGATTCAGGTTTCTCGGCGCCACGAGTTTCAAATCTATCTTGTCCATCGTCTTTTCGATACTCATATCTTGTTCCTTCGCGGCTCTTCCACGGTTGGAGTAATCATCGAACAGGTTGTCCGGCTCCGGTATGGTGACGTCGTCATACATCGCCAGATGTTTTGGCCCCGGCTCCCACCTCCGGTGCGGCGCCTTATGGTGATACATTAGACAGAAAGGTTTTTCGCCGGTGCGTTCTTTAAGCCACTTGAGACAATGGCCGGTAATAATATCCGTGGTGTACCCCGTATATTTTTTTCGCTCTCCCATTTCTCTCATAACCGGGTTATAGTACGTTCCCTGCCCCGGCAGCACATTCCAGTAGTCAAAGCCGGTCGGGTCGCTCTTGAGGTGCCACTTGCCTATCATAGCCGTCTCATAACCGGCCTCCTGCAGCAGCTTCGGGAACGTCTGCTGGCCGCCGTCGAACCTTTTCCGGTTGTCGATGACCCCGTTGATATGGCTGTATTTACCCGTCAGAATCACCGCCCGGCAGGGCGCGCAGATTGAATTCGTACAGAAGCAGTTTTCAAACAGCATACCCTCTTTCGCAAGCCGGTCGAGGTTCGGCGTCTTATTTATCTTGCTGCCGTAACAGCTTAAGGCGTGCGAGGCATGGTCGTCCGTCATGATAAAGATGATGTTCGGCCGTTTTCCTCCCGCCCCCATTATTTGGCCGATACTCGTACAGCTCGGCAGCAGCGATAGCGCTGCCCCCGACGCCGCTACTGAGCCGACCGTCTTCAAAAATTCGCGTCTTGTTTGTCTTTTCATTTTCGCTCCCTTTCTCTCTTTATAAAGACTATTTGCATATAGAGGATTTTAATTTGATTTTCCTTTACTTCATAAAATCATCCTTTACGCCCCCAGCTCTCAGCATTTGGAACATTCGGCGCAACATCCAGCCGAGACTCCCAGTCTCTGAGCATTCTTCGGTGTTCTGTCAATGTGGAAGCATACTTGGAGCTTGTCGCAAGATTTTTGGTTTCGCCGCCGTCATCTCTCATATCAAAAAGCTGTTCGACAAGGTCGTCCTTGTAAGTGATGTACTTGTAGCGCGGCGTTCGAACCATCCTTCCTCTATTGGAACTTACTTCGGTGACCACGGTGCGCCCCCACGATAACGCGGTTCCTTCGAGGATTGACCGTAAGCTCCAACCACGCATATTCTTTGGAGATTTGATGCCGGCATAGTCGCACAAGGTCGGCATTATATCCAGGCCGGAAACCAGATGCGTAGTATCTGTCCTGTCTTCGGCAACGTGTCCCGGCCAGGAGAAAATCAACGGCACCTTCGCAGATTCATCGTAGAGAGTGTTCTTGCGTACCATCTGGTGGTGCCCCGTCCCCTCACCGTGATCAGCAGTCAATAAAACCAGCGTATTCTTCGCATAACCAAAATCTTCCAGCGCCTGTAAAACACGCCCTATCTCCGCATCAACAAACTCGATGTGCCGATAGTAGCTCCACAAATAATACCGCCACTGCTGTTTGCTCCAGTTGCCTTGAGCCGCATCTCTGGCTTGACGCGTCCGTTTTACCATCTCCGGCTCATTCCTATCGAATTGGAAATTATCCGGCAGTTCCGGAAGCTCCCCGGCCAATTCCTTGTACCGAAGCTGGACCGGGTCCTTCGTATTCAAACGCAGCCACTCACAGATATCGTGTGGCTGCAGGAAGGAAGCCACCATTAGAAATGGTCTCGCCCAGCCCCTCCTTGACCAGCCCTTAGGAGGGGCGGGGCTCGATTGTGAACGGTTTCGCAAATAGCCCTCGCACGCTCGCGACGTAACCGTATCGCAAAGATAACCGAAACCGCCAATGCCGGTATTTATAACCTTAAAGCCAGGGATATCATTTGTGAAGCTTCTTGGAATGTGCCACTTCCCTGCATAAACCGTCTCGTATTTCGTTTCTTGGGAAAACCACTGTCCCAGATTGGGAATATCCGAACGTATAGGCAGATTATTTACGTGAACTCCCGTTTCACTGCTGGTCCGACCCGTAAAAATAGAGCTTCGCGCAGGACTGCACACCGGGTTCGTACTGTATGATTCCGTAAAACTCACACCACGGCTCTTCAGTCGGTCAAGCGCCGGCGTTCGCACATGCCGGCACCCTCCAGCGGCAATCGTATCTATATGCTGCTGGTCGGTAATAATCAAAAGGATATTCTTCGGCTTTAGTTTGCGGCTTTGCTTGGCAGCAGAAACGCTCTTGCACGAAACACTACTGCCCAGGACCGCCAATGCACTCCCGCCTAACTTTATAAACTCACGCCGATTTATGTGCCGCCTTAGCTTTGTCTTGCTTTCTTTATTCATTAGCTTTTCTTCCTTCTCGCGCTTCTAATTCTTTCGTAAGACTTTCGTACTTGTTCCGTCCTTTGTCTAATGGCTTTCTCCGCCCGCTCATCCAGAATATATGCCTTATGCATCGAGATGGCCGCCAGCAGTCTGTGGTTGTCATCCAGCCAGTATTCGTAGGGAAGAACACCTTCTCCTATTTGGTCAAATCGATGCAGGCGAGCTTCCTTCCCTCCGATTTTCATCGGGTAAACTCCGCGGTAGGATAAATGCTGGCCTTCCTTCAAAAGACTCAGGCCTTCGAGTATGTCAAAGGCCAGAGAAGATTTTTTATCGAACTTCAGACGCTGCACCGCCTCAAACAAGCACCAATCACAACTGGGCCGACCGGCAACTTTCTGTTTGAAGCTGCGCCCACCAGCTTTCACGCTCATCACATTGCCCTTGATGAGGACTGTCTCCTCAGTCCCAAGCTCGCTGACGGCCCGCCCATCCGGGTTGGCAAAACGACTGGACAAATGCCATTCGATGGGAGAGGCCAATTGGTCGTTGAGGCATATCATCTGGGCATCAATAACGTTCAGTATCCCGTCTACCTGTACCACTTGCTGCTGAACAATGAGCATGAATTCCTCTTTTGATTTGCTGGCAGCTCGTTCAATTCGCACAAACCCAACATTATAGTTGCCGCTTTCACGATACCCGTGACACGTCCATATCCGGTACGTATTCACCCAATTTCCACCCGGCTTGAAATCTTCAGATGCAAACACGAATTCACGAATGGCACCCAATTCTCTTAGCAAACCAGGCGTCAGAGGGGAACCAACCACTGTCCTTTTTTTCTTCTTGGCCATAATATCCTCTTTCTTATAAGTATCGCAGAACATAAAGCATTTAGACTGCTACTTATAATCTTTACCCGCAAGGCTGTCATTGCACGATTTACGCCACTGCTCAAGCGTCGCCTTCATCGCTCGTAAAATCTCCGGCTTTTCCGCCGACAGGTCCTTTGTCTCGCCGGGGTCCTCAATCAGGTCAAAGAGCATATAGCTCTTGCCCTTGTTCTGGGAAATCAGCTTGTAGCGGTTGTCCGTAAGCGATACCTGTCTGCCGGATTCAAACCCGATGGGTACGGGACGCTTAGTCATTTTTCCCTCAATCAGTGGCAAAAGACTGACGCCGTCAATGGGTTCCGGCTGCCCCTTCATTTTGAAGCCAAGCACGTCCAGAACGGTCGGGAAGTAGTCCGATGTGCAGCAAGGAATGTCCGTCACGCGCCCACCCTTAACGCGCACAGGCCATTCCAATAAACCCGGCACACGAACTCCGCCTTCGAACAAGCTGCGTTTGCGCCCGCGCAGCGGCCCCGCTGAACCACGGGTCCGGCCGTGCTTTCCGTCTTTTCCTTCCGGCCCGTTATCGCTGCAAAACCACACCATCGTATTACCGGCGATGCCCGCGGCGCGCAGCTCCTTGCGAAGCCGACCCACCTGCTCATCCAGAGCGGTGATACATCCATAGTAGTGCTGCTCGTCTTCGCTGTACTGCGAATACACCGTCCTGTATTCCGTACCAGCCACGACCGGCAAGTGCGGGGCGTGAAACCAGATAACAGCAAAAAACGGCTCCTTATTCTTTGCGGCTTTCCGGATAAAGCCAACTACGCGGTCCATAATGATTCGCGAATCATCTCCCTTGAGTTCCTCGGTAACGTTTTTGCCGTTGTGCCAATAAAGCGCCCGCACGTCAAACTTTCTCCCATGCACGTTGACCGGATCGTATGGGTCCCACGTAGCTACCGCATACTCAGTGGAGAACCATTCATCGAATCCGCTCATAGCCGGCGTCATATAATTTTCCTTGGGTTTTCGCCTTGACCCTTTCCCTGAAAAGTCTGGAAGCAGTGTCCCCAAGTGCCATTTGCCGAAATGACCTGTTACGTACCCTTGCGTCTTCAAAGCTTCCGCTAAGGTAATTTCTTCCTTGCGCATATGCCCGACATTTGCAGAAAAGATTCCATATCGATATGGATGCCGGCCTGTAAGACAGCTTCCGCGAGTGGGCGAACACACCGGCGCGGCAGAATAAAAACGCGTAAATCGAATCCCCGCTTCCGCCATTGCATCCAGGTTCGGAGTCTTAATGATTTTATTGCCGTTAAACCCGGTGTCACCCCAGCCCATATCATCTGCCATACAAAGGATAACGTTCGGCCTGGCTGTGCCCTTCTTCTTCAAAAAGAAATCCCGTGGCAGAGCCATAGCCACAGCACCGCCCGCAATGGAACCGAGGAAAGCTCTTCTACTAATCATCTAACTTTGTTCTCAGTAAAAAATGCGATTCACCCTCAACGCTTTAGGGGTTATACTGTAAGCCGAATCTATGAACTATAATAATACACGCAGCGGGTTTTGTCCAACCAATTGGTATTTTTGTTGAAAACTACAGCATCCTGGTATAATACGAAATAAGAGCACAAGAGCAGAACCAAATTATGCTCTTATGACTTATGCACTATTTATTCAAGATAAGAGCAATAACAGGGAGGTTTTAAGATACCTCAGCTAAAGAAACAGCTTGGTTCTCTTGATGTATTTGCCGTGGCAGCCGGCGCTATGATAAGTTCAGGCCTATTTATTCTGCCTGCCATTGCTTACGCAAAAGCCGGCCCTGCTGTGGTCTTCTCTTATATTTTGGCCGGCATCCTCGTCTTCCCGGCCATGCTTGCAAAGGCAGAACTCGCTACCGCTATGCCAAAAGCAGGCGGAGTCTATTTTTTTATTGAGAGAAGTATGGGTGCTCCCATAGGCACCATTGGCGGATTTGCCAGTTGGTTCTCCTTGAGTTTCAAAAGTGCCTTTGCCCTTCTCGGCCTGGGCATATTTGCTACGCTGATTAACCCCGGTATTACAAAGACACAAATAAAACTTATTGCTGTGGGATGCTGTCTCTTCTTTATGCTTGTTAATATCATCGGTGCCAAACATACCGGCAGATTCCAGGTAGCATTGGTTCTTTCTCTCATCGGCATACTCCTCTTATATGTCCTTCGCGGCTTCATATCTGTTCAACCGGACAGATTCACTCCCTTTATGCCTTTCGGCTTGGGCTCCGTTGTTGCTACCGCAGGTCTTGTTTTTGTTTCATTCGGAGGTTTAACAAAGATAGCATGTGTTGCCGAAGAGGTCAAAAATCCGGGACGCAATATCCCCCTGGGGATGTTTCTCGCTTTCGGCGTTGTGATGGTTCTTTATGCTGCAGTTGTTTTCGTAACAGTGGGATTGCTCGATTCCACGCAGCTCTCAAATTCTCTCACCCCAATTTCGCTTGGCGCCGGCACTTTTATGGGAAATTATGGCAGCCTGATTCTGGCCTTTGCCGCCGTTTTGGCCTTTGCCTCCACAGCCAATGCCGGCATCTTAACAGCTTCCCGAGATTCTATGGCTATGAGTCGCGATTACCTCTTACCCAAATTTCTTCAGAGAGTAAATGCCAGAACAAAAACCCCTCATTTTTCTATAATCGTTACCGCTGCTTTTATGATTATAGTCATCTTATTCTTGCGCCTGGAGGATTTGGTCAAGACGGCATCTACTCTAAAGATTCTACTGTTTCTATTTGTGAATCTCTCCGTTATTGTTATGCGGGAAAGCAGGATACAGAGTTATCGACCAAAATTTCGCTCTCCCCTTTATCCCTGGGCCCAGATATTAGCGGTCGGCGGATATGGATTTCTTATCTTTCAAATGGGCTGGGGCCCTCTTTTAATAACTGCAATTTTTATCGCTTGTGCCTTCGTCTGGTATCTAATTTACGCCAAGAGCAGAGTAAGCCGCCGCGCGGCCCTCGTCCATGTTATTGAACGCGTTACCGCCAGAGAGCTGGTTGACGCCACTTTACCGGATGAGTTAAGGGAGATTATCATTGAGCGGGACGAGATTGTTGAGGACAGATTCGACCAGCTTATAAAGGATTGTGAAATCCTGGACATCCAGGGCAAAACAAGTGCCGAAAAAATCTTCCGACAGGTCTCCGCCATCCTGGCCGAACGGCTGGGGACAAATGAATACGTACTTTTCGAGAAATTCCTCCATCGTGAAGCAGAGGGCGGCACCGTTATTCAGCCGGGCTTTGCCATACCGCACATAGTAGTGGAAGGCGAAAACAAATTCGATATTTTACTCGTCCGCGCCGTTGATGGCATTGACTTCCCGCACGCGCCGGACCCAGTCAAGGTAATGTTCGTCCTGACTGGCAGCAAAGACCAGAGAAATTATCACCTGCGGGCCCTGATGGCTATCGCCCAGATTGCGCAGGAAAAGCAGTTCGAGCAGCGATGGCTCACCGCCAGGGACCCCGCCGAAATACGAAACTTAATCCTTCTATCCACAAGAAAAAGAGATGCAAACGTGTAAGCCCTCTTGCCCTTCTCCATTCGACATTCGACACTCGATATTCGATATTCCTCCTGTTTCACTTGCTGCCCACGAATTTCCTTTTCTCTTTTTCGTTCTTGCTTTACAATTAATCAATGCTTTATCTCTGGTCAACCATCCTGATTCTGCTCAACGCGGTTTGCCTGGTCCTGGTCGTTTTCGGCCTGCCGGGCAATTGGCTCATCGTCACTGCGACCTGCCTGTTCGCCTGGTGGCGGTGGGATGACGGCGTCTTCTCAATCTATACATTGATTGCCGTAATAGCCTTAGCTGTCCTCGGCGAGCTGCTTGAATTCTTTGCCGGCCTGGCCGGGGCAAAAAAATCAGGTGCAAGTTGGCCCGGCTCAATCGTAGCGCTTTTTGGTGCCGTAACAGGCGCTCTGCTCGGCACCTTCCTCATCCCCGTCCCTTTTCTCGGCACACTGCTCGGTGCCTGTCTCGGCGCGGGATTATGCGTATGGGGACTGGAATTCTCACGAGGAAAGAAAATGGACCGTTCGCTTCGCTTCGCAGTCGGTGCCGGGCTCGGCGAATTCCTCGGCATTACCACCAAATTTGCGATGGGCATCCTCATCTGGCTTATCGTCGCCGTCGCCGCCTTCTGGCCCTAAAAATACCTACAAAAACCCCTTCATTATCAAACAAAAACGTTATAATTAAATTTAAGACTGTTCCGGCAATCTTCAGTACAGGAGGTGACTAAAATGAAAAACCTGACCTTACTATGGCTCTGCCTGCTCTTAGCCATTCCTTGTTTTGGTCATTGCGAGCATCGCAGCGCTGAAAGTCCGCCGTCCGTGTGGCGGAGTAAATCGGCAATCGCAAATAGTCAATTAAAATCGCCCCCCGCCGTCGTTTTCGGTTACCCTCTTACCGTGCCTTTTGCCACTCGTAAATCGACGGCACCGCAGGTCTCGGTTTTGGCGCCTCACCAAGCGGCAGCGCCCGGTTCCCTTCGACCCGCCCCGGCTTACCTCTGCCGGCGGAAATCCTTCCATTCCCCCCGTACAGACGGTTGCCGATTATCTCCACCCCAATGCAGTCCGCAGAAGCCAGAAATACCATCGGCGACAACTTGTCCTTGAGCACGAAAACATTGTCCTTGATAACGTGGTCGAAGCTCGCCGTTTTAGCGAACACCCCCTGGCCACGCTCGACCACAAAACGGCTGTAAACAATCAGCCAGTTTTCGTTCATCCCGCCCATCCACACTCCCGCCTTCTCTGAGCTGACGTCACAGTTGTAAACCACGTTGCGCGGGCCGTTCGGACCGTGCGCCTTGTCCTCCGGCGGCGAAGCCCACATACCGAACCCATACCCGCCGTGACCCCTTACCGACGTGATGACGCACTGCTCCATCAGGTTCTCGTTCGTCCATCCCGAGTGCCATTGGGCGTCGCTCTCGTGAAAGACGCTCTTGCGAATCACGTTACCGCTGGCCCCCCACTGAAACAGAGGCCCATGCCGCATCTTGAACGTCTCGACATTCTCGATGAGGCAGTCCCAGCATCTGTCCCAGCCCGTATATGCCGTCCCGCCCCCGCCCTTGAACCAGGCGTCGTCGAAGATACAATCGCGAATCTCGCACCACTTTGCCATACTGCCGTACACCGGAAACCGACCGCACATCTTCACCGTAACACCACGCGCCCAGCAGTTCCACGCATGATAGAACATCACGCTGCTTATCCACAGATTTTCAGTCTGCTCTATATATAAGTCCTCAATCCCGCAGCGTTGTATCGGCACGATTTTCTGCACAAAGGAACCATCGATAACCGGAAATTCAATGCGAAGCGGCTGATTAATAGTAATGGTATTGCCTTCGACCTTCTTGATGATAACCTCATAGCAGCGATACGCACCCCACAGGCAGGCGTTCTTCGTAAGTTTCTTCCAGCGAGCCGTGGCCGGGCCTTCAATGTAAAGGCAGTCGCCCACCCTCAGTCCTTTTGCGTTTTCCAGCGTAAGTGTCAGGTCACCACGTTTGCCGTCACGCGCCAGTTTGATTTTCCTCCCCGTCCATCCCCGTCCCTCGAAGGTGATGGCACCTTGTCTGCTCGGGACGGGGCGTCTGTCAATGAAGGATGAATCCAGCCCCTCGGAGGGGCGGGATGAATCCAACCCCTCGGAGGGGCGGGATGAATCCACCACGACCTTAATCTCACCTGTCAGCTTGCTGCCGTCCTTATACTCCGCAATACCCTTGAGCGTGTGCTCACCGTCACCGACTTTGCTGATGACATCCCGGCCCCTCGCAGCGCAGGCAAACGTATTGCCGGAGTGCATACTGCGCTGCCATCTTTGAATCACAGCGTCGTCCGCCATAATCGTCATTTTCATAAGTCCGCCAGGCCGACAGTGTATTTCTATCCGCGTATTCTTACCAACGCGACTGCCGGGTTTCAGCGTATAGAAACCTACGCCGTTCTTCGGTATCGCATAGCGGAAAATCAATCTCGTTTTGTTACTGCCTCGTCCTCGAATGACCACGTTGTTATGGCGCACCGTCACCGGCCAGTCCAGATAATACGTCCCTGCGCCTAACACCACGGCCCCGCCTCCATTTTTACCTGCTGCTCGACACGCCTTATCGAGCGCGACCGAATCGTCCAGATTATCGTTTGCTTTGCCGCCGAAGTCCTCGATGCTTGCGAAGATTTTCACGCGGCCAATCCCGCCCTGCACACCGCACCGGGTCCAGTTCGGATATACCAGACCATCCGGCCCGACCACATCAGCCGCCGTAAGGCGCTCCTTCTCGTGCGCCCGGATTTTGTACTGACCTTCCCACGGCGGCTTCTGCTCTTCCCCGGCGCTTACTCCAGCCCAGAGCGCCGCAATGCTTATCACACCAACCCACAAAACTCTCTGCAAATCTCTGATTGTATAAGCTACCATTTTCACACTTACCTTATTTCCCCTCACTGTCCACCGTTCTTCCACTTCCCCATTCCTTGTTCGATATTCGATATTCGATATTCACTATCCGCCCTCTGCCCTCCGTCCTCTGTCCTCCCTCGTCTTTCGTCCCTCGTCCCTCCTCCGTCCTCTGTCATCTGTCGTCCGCCCTCTGCCCTCCGTCCTCTGCCCTCCGTCCTCTGTCCTCCGTCGTCTGTCGTCCGTCGTCTATCCTCCCTGCGCTCTCGCCTGTCCCCGTGGAAACGGGGAGCGTTCTCAGCGGTAAACAAATACTCTCATTTTAGCTGCCAATCATACGGGCAGTATTCGAGCCATCTATTTGAAAATTGTCATTGCGAGCATCGCGAAGCGATGCGCGGCAATCTCAATTATGTTTAGCCCCCGGCTCCGCCGGGCGTTATTTGCTAACTCATTACCAACGGCACCCCGTGTCGAAAGGACTACTTGCCTCACTGCAACCACTGGTCACCAAAGAGAGCAAAATTACCAAAATCGACAAAGCAATCATTATTAAAATCCATTATCAGTCGCCCCGTGCATATAACAAGACCAAGGCTGTGGATGCCTCCGGCTGCAAGGCCACCAAATCTGTATATCTCAGGCACATCGCACTGCCCGTAGTAGTTGTCAGTTGGATTTCTTTTGGGATTCACCAGCGGGCTTATCTGTTTTCTTACTGGTCTTGCCGGCTTTGCGCTTGAAGTCCATGGTGAACCACGGCTCATCAGCAAGCTCACCGTCCTGGTCCAGGCCATAGAGTGCGATTTTTATCGTCTTAGCATCCACTTTCGTATAGACGGTAGCACTCTTTCGTACATTGCCCTCAGCATCAACATGCTCCCTTTTCGAGACAAGCTTGCCATCCTGCGCTTCCCATGTTCCCTTGGTCCTGCCACCTCTGTTGTCAATGCCCACCTCGGTGGCCTTTTCCTCGCCCGGCACGTAAAAGATCATGCCGCGGGAGGCATACTCACCCATCTTGAAATCAGCAGTCAAGAGATGTCCGTTAAGTTCCCACCTGTACACTAACAGGATCTTTGTACCGTTGTCGGTTGTGGCAGTCCATCGGCCAGCCAACCAGTCAGACCCGTATTCTTTCGCAAGGTCACGGAGGCTTTGCTGA
This sequence comes from Phycisphaerae bacterium, assembly GCA_030601745.1. Lineage (GTDB taxonomy): Bacteria > Planctomycetota > Phycisphaerae > Sedimentisphaerales > Anaerobacaceae > JAUVYQ01. The sequence goes on along the minus strand of JAUWBI010000008.1, from coordinate 10,607 downwards.
GCTGCTGCCGAGCCGCTCCAAATGATGAGGATGGCTGTCATTAAAAACACGGTCTTTCCCAAGCTCACCTTCACTTTTGCAGTTCTTCGTTCGTTCATTGCTTTTCTCCTTTCAAACTTGTCCCTGCCCCGCATCCTTGTGCGGGATAAACTCCAGCAGGGAACTGTTAATATTTCACGGTGCACACTGTGCGCACCGTTATCGCCTCATAAAATTTCGCGGAATTCATATTATAAAGTCTCATTTATCACCAACCTCCAGTCTCTGGTAAAGTTAATTAAGGTGATACAATTATATCCGGGCTAACCTGCAAAATCAAGGAAGAAAACAGCCGGTTTTAGTCAAGTTTTTAGGCAGAACAGCGCTTTTCTTGAGGCGATTCAATAAAAAGCCCCTGCTTGCGTTTTCCGGTTCCAGGAGGCGAGGGAAATGCGTAACCCTCAGCAGGGGTCTTTTTGAAAGGATAAAAAAATACACTTTTTTATTATACCTATTTTGCTGATTAAGTCAAGCGTTTTTTTCTCAGCATCACCACACCAAAGCCGAGCAGTAAGAGCGTGGTTGGTTTGGGCTATTTTTCAAAAGACTGCCTGTACTCGGCTTGTTACTTAGCCAGTTACCATGTTTCACCGAGCGTGACAAGCTTTTTCTTCGCGTCTTCATCCCCAAGCCTTGCTGCCCTTTGGTATAGCCTTACAGCTTGCCAATGGTCTTTAGTGACACCGTGGCCATACTCATAAGCCACCCCAAGGAGGCAGATAGCTGTACAATTGTCTGCTGCCGCCGCTTTGCGCCACAATTCCACAGACTTTACCTTGTCTTCGTCAACACCCTTGCCTTCATAGTACATTACTCCAAGACTCGTCATGGCTTCAACACTCCCTGCCTCAGCACCTTTATGAAACCACTCGAAAGCCTTCTTATGGTCTTGAGCAATACCTTCGCCTTTAAGAAACAACGAACCGATATTAAGCATGGAAGTCACTTCACCTTTTTCTGCTGCTTTAGTGTACCATTCAATAGCTTTGGCGACATCTTTAGCGACACCCTCGCCTTCGCTGTATGCACGTCCGAGATAAAACATAGCTTCGTAGTTTCCTGCCTTTGCGGCTTTCCGGAACCACGCTACAGCATTTGTGTAATCTCTCCCTTTCTTGTATGCCAACGCGAGTTCTAACATGCCACCGTTGTGACCTGCTTCGGCAGCTTTACGGAACCACTCTACAGACTTTAGGTAATCTTTTTCAACGCCCACACCTTTTTTATAAATCTCACCAAGGCAAAACATGCAAGTAGCATCTCCTGCTGCCGCGCCCTTTTGATACCACTCCAAAGCTTTTCTGATATCTTTAGCGTAAAGTTCAAAATGATTGCCAAGCCACAGCATGGCCCCACTGTCGCCCGCATTGGCAGCCATAACACATAAATCGACTACATTATCCCGACTTACCAGCTCAGGCTCACGCAAATATTCCAGAAAAAAAAGCAAAACCATGCTCTCCGAGGGTCTTGGTCTTGCTTTCCGAATCCATTCTAAGGCCTTAGCATCATCTCTTGCAACACCACAACCTTCATGGTATAAGAGAGCTAAAAAGAACTTAGCGCTCCTATCATCTCCCTTATCTGCAGCTTTACTAACCCACTCAAAAGCTTTGGTGCAATTTTGTTTAACTTCTTCGCCACGATAATATATTGTACCTAACTCAAGCATTGCAACATCACTACCAGCTTCAGCAGCCCTACGCAGTAATTCCAAGGCTTTTGCAACATTCTTGGGTACAACTTTTCCGAACAGGTATGCTCGTCCAAGGTCAAGCATGGCATCAATGTTGCCTGCCCCCACAGCTTTTTCTGTCCACTCTATTGCTTTAGCCCAATTTTCAGTAACTCCCGTTCCCTCGCCATACATTTCCGCAAGACCAAGCATAGCAGCACTATTCCCAGCTTCAGCGGACTTTAAATACCATTCTATAGCCTTTGTATAATCTCTTTCAAAACCCCATGTTCCTCTGTGGTACATCTCGCCAAGTTCGCACATGGCATTACTGTCACCTGCTTCTGCTTTCTGCAAGATTTCTTTTTGGGCAGCAGTGAGTTGTTTCTTAGCTTCGTCAGATCTTTTCTTTTTCAGGATTTGAAGATATTGAGAAAACTGCTGAATTGTTTCGTATGTCTCTAAATCTATAATCTTTTTACTTGGCACGGCAAAATTCAGAGCCTGCCCTTCTATCAGAATGAAGGTGGCAACACCGATAACTTCACCTTTTACGTTAAGGACAGGACTGCCGCTTGACCCGGCTGATATGGGCGCTGATATCTGGATGATATTACCGAAGTTAGGAATTGGGCGAATAGCCGATACAATGCCTTTAGAAACAGTGGACTCGAGGCCAAAAGGATTGCCAACAACCACAATGTCCTCGCCTACAGATGGTATTTTTTCGGAAACTGGCAAGAAAGAAGTTTTCGCACTCTTGGTATTGACCTGCAGTTTTACGACATCTGAGTTCTCATCAACAGCAATAATACCTTGGACTAAATATATCTCTCCGCTTGTAATTTTGACAGTTGCGGAATCTGCCCCTTCGATTACATGATGGTTTGTAATCAGATGGCCTTTGTCATTTATGAAAAATCCGCTACCTTGTCCTACTGGGTTGTTATCTTTATCGAAGGTTTCTATGAGAACAACCGCTGGCCTAACCTTCTTGGCTAATTCGACAAGACCTTCGTCGGCTTTTGTAGTGGCACTATGAGAAACGATTAGTAGTAAGCAGGTAAACAGAAAGGTTATTTTTCTCATATTAGCTTTTCTCACACACAAAAACAGACCTGACATAACAAAACAATTCTATTCGCTTTTAAGTAGCCAAGCAAGGGAAAACAAAGTCAGTTGTTTTAGTATTTTCCTTCTCAACATCACCGCACCCAAGCCGGATAGTGTTATAAGCCCCGCCAAGCCCAGCGAGTAATAATACCATTTGAGTCTACCCAAAATGTGCGAGTATTTGTCCAAGTATGTGTTTGTCCAGGTGTGTAAGTTGTGTGATAGGACGGGTTTGATAAAACACCATAGGACTGAGTTGTAGCTTGCCCCGGAGCCGTATAAGAATGGGTTTCTGTCCAAGTCATAATTCTGCCACCTTGACCATCATCTAATGTTTGTTGCGGAGGTCCCCAAGCGGCAATCAAATCAGAAAAGTGATGCCCTTTCCAAGAACTCATAATTTCATTCATTTTCTCAGCAGTCATACAGCTGGTAATTGAGGTAACTGCGATAACCAATATTAGTAAGATAGCAATTTTTTTCATTTTCGTCTCCTTTCAAAAAATTGTTGATATTTTTGCGGCGCACCAAAAAGGGCACCGCTAAAAAGTTCAGTGCAAAAAGCTATTTACTTGTCAATTTGGATTATACGCTATTTCTTGCCGCTGAGCAAGGGCCTTTTCTGCACCAGGTTGTTTGGCGGGGAATAACGGTGCTCTTGGTAGTATTGAAATGGGATAAAAATTTTAAACTAGAATTCGGCCGTTTAGAAACCTATTTAGAGTAGAGGCTGTTACTTTTAATGGAAATTTATTTTATGAGGTTTGAATGATGAATTTATTAACAATCGACGAAATAGCAAAAAAACTGGAAAAGTGGGCGGAAAGAGTCGAACCTAAACTGCCGGAACACATCGGGCACATAAGTTTCTACGGAAGTCTTAAAAAGGCTCTCGACAACTTACCTGATTTAGCGTTTACATGGTTACAAAGCCGTATGCCAGAACAACTTGAGTTAATTCGAAAAGATTTTGATGGGCTTTACGAAAAAGCAAGAGATGTTGACCACTACAGGAGTGAAGGAAGCGATTCTAACATCGCAGTTTGTATGGCCCGAGCCGACGCACGTAAGCTTGCTCAGAAACTTCGCCTTATAGAGAAAATGACCCAAGAGGACTTAAGGCCCAAAAAGCCAGCAGAAACAGGGCCGGATACTACTCCTGCTAAACGCCGGGGGATATGGACTTTGGTCAAAGCCGGAGTTATAGGAGCCCTCATAATAATCCTAAAACGTGTTCTTGATTGGTTTATTGGGTATCTGCTACCTTAAGTTAAAACCGTTTTGTTTGTTGTTAGGTTAATGAATAGATTGCTGCCCCTTCGACCCTGAATACGCAATGGAAGACACACTAAAAACGGCGTAAGCTAAAGGCCGGGCAGAACCCCGTTAGGAATCCAGCTTCTTTTCTTTCCCTTCTTATTTTTCTCTGCGCTCTCAGCGTTCTCCGCGATTAAACTTTTGTGCCTTTTCGTGGCCAAACAAAATCCGTGTCAATCCGTTTACCTGATCCCCAGATTCCCTGATACCCTACACCCTGATTCCCTGATATCCTGATAACCACCTATTCCGTGCCCTTTTGTGACTAATAAATTCCTCTAACGACATACGATATACGACATACGCAATACGAAATAAATCTGCGTCAATCCGTTTACCTGATCCCCAGATTCCCTGGTTTCCTGCATCCTAATACCCTGATACTCTGGTATCCTATGCTACTCTCTGCGTTCTCTGCGGTTAATTTTTTCCCATCCCCCCGCCTTTGCGAATCCGGTGACGGTAGTGGTCCAGGATAACGGCCGCCACAATAACGCAGCCCGTTATCAGGCGTTTAGTCGGCTCCTGTGCCCCAATCTGGGCCAGCCCCGTACCCAACACCGCAATGATAAGCACACCGAAGAATGAGCTTACTACCGACCCACGACCACCCATAAGGCTCGTACCCCCAATGACAACCGCAGCAATGGCCTGAAGCTCCAGACCATAGCCGGCGTTCGGATTCGCTGATGACATTCGCGCCGTGTGTATCACCGCCGCCACCGATGTCAGAAAACCACACAGCACAAACACACCCAGTTTCAGCGGGGCCGGGTCAATCCCTGACAGCCGAACTGCCTCTTCGTTTGTGCCGATCGCTATCAGATACCGACCGAAAACAGTACGCGAAAGCACCACCTGCCCCATCACCACAATCACAACGGCAATGATAAATGGAAGCGACAGACCCAGAATCGAAGTGTCCGTGATTACTTCCACAGGCCCGCCGATATATACGGTTCGCGAATCGGTTACAAGATAAGCGCCGCCCCGCGCGATTTCCAGCATACCCAACGTAACAATGAAGGCCGGAAGCCGCCACCGTATCACTACGAAACCGTTCGCCAGCCCGCAGACGATACCCACCGCAAGGCACGCAGCAATTGCCGCTGGAAGCGGCAGATTGAATCGGACCAGACAAACACCCAGCACCGCACCTGCCAGCGCCATCACCGACCCCACCGACAAATCTATCCCCGCAATGATTAACACGAAGGTCATCCCCACCGCAATTATTGTTATGTCCGGAATCTGGTTGGCAATCATCCTGAAGGTCGTGAGCGTAAAGAAATTGTCGGCCTTAATTCCGAAGTAGACAATGAGCCCGGCCAGTGCCAGCGCCATACCGAGGTAATCTGTAACGAAAGCTGGTAGCCCGGCTGTTCTCTTTTCTATTATCATTCGCATAAACTTCCTTTGCTCCCCGGTCGGGTAGTAACATACTCGCTAAAGGCCGCAGCCATTATCTTTTCCTCGCTCCACTCATCCCGGCCGAATGTCGCCACAAGACGGCCCGCCGACATCACACCAATACGGTCACAGACGGCCATAAGCTCTTTAAGGTCCGACGAAATCACAATGACGGCCTTGCCTTTCTCTGCTAACTCTCCAAGCATATGGTATATCTCGAACTTGGCCCCCACGTCAATGCCGCGCGTCGGCTCATCAAAGATAAGAACAGCCGAGTCCCTGTAAAGCCATTTTGCGATGACCACCTTTTGCTGGTTGCCTCCGCTCAGTTCACCGACTGTCTGCTCGGTAGATGAACAGCGTACTGACAGTGCATCGACATACCGGCCGGCCACCGACCGCTCCCGGGATATGTTTATCCACCCGAACCGGCTGACATCGCACAATCGAACCAGCGAAATATTCGCCCGCACAGCCAGCCGCAGAAGCAATCCCTGCTCCTTGCGGTCCTCCGTAAGAAGAGCGATACCATTGCGCACCGCATCGCGCGGCTTGCGGATTTTGACCGGCTCCTTTCTTCCGTGCAGATATATCTCGCCGCTGTCGGCGCGGTCCGCCCCGAACACTGCCCGCGCCATTTCTGTCCGACCGGACCCCATCAATCCCGCGAAACCAAATATCTCGCCCCGCCGCACCTCGAACGTAACATCTTTCACCCTGTCGCCGAGGGTAAGTCCGACCACACTAAGAGCCACCTTACCCGCTTCCCCTGCGTGTCGTAGTTGCTCGTGCTCCAGGTCGCGACCCACCATCATACGGATAATATCGTTAAGACTCAACTCGCTCGTCGAGCGCGTTGCTATGACCTTGCCGTCTCTCAGCACCGTAACACGGTCGGCTATGTCAATGACCTCTTCGATACGGTGCGAGATGTAGATGATGCCCACTCCCTCGTCCTTGAGTTTCCTGATTTGCGCGAAAAGAAGTTCTATCTCGTTGTCGGTGAGCGACGCGGTCGGCTCATCTAATACCAGTATCCGGCAGCGCCGCGACAATCCTGCGGCTATCTCGACCATTTGCTGCTGCCCAACCCCAAGGTACCTTACAGCAACCGACGGCTCAACGGCCCCAAGCCCTACCTTCGTCATTATTTCTCTCGCCGCGCGGTTCAGCTTCTCATAGTCCACAAACCCGAATCTGCTGGGCATCCTCTCGATAAAGATATTTTCCGCAACGGTGAGGTTGGCAACCAGATGCAGCTCCTGCATCACCACCCGGACGCCGTCAGCTTCGGCGTCCGCTCTGCCGCCCGGCCGATAGGCCTGCCCATCAAGAGACATCCCGCCGGCCTGCCCCTTAGGGGAGTCCGCCGTCTCCACCCCCGCTATAATCCGAGCCAACGTACTCTTGCCCGCGCCGTTTTCGCCCACCAGGGCATGCACCTCCCCCTCTCTCAAGTCGAAGTCAACGCCGGACAACGCCTGCACACCCGGGAATGACTTGTTTATCCCGGAGGCCCTCAGGAGTGTTTTGTTCTTCGCAGGCGTCATTTAAGCGTTTCCGCTGTAATAAGGTCAACGGGAGTTTCCCTGTCCGCCGGTGTCCCCTCTCCTTTAAGCATCTCAAGGGCATACTCGATGCCGTATATGGCCAGCTTGTCCGCGTGCTGGTCGATTGTGCACAGAATCTTTCCTTCCTCAAGCAATCTTTGCACCGCCAGGATGTTATCGAAGCCGACGACCAGAATCTCGTCAGACTTACCCGCCGCCTTAATCGCCGCCACCGCACCGAGAGCCATACTGTCGTTCGCGCAGAGAACCGCCTTCAGGTCCGCATACTCCGTAACCAGCGCTGACACAACTTGGTTCGCCTTTGACGTCTCCCAGTACGCCGTCTGCGAGCTGACGATGTTCATCCCCCCTGTCCTCATTGCGTCCTCGAAACCGAGCGTGCGTTGAATCCCGTTGAACGCGTTGGGCACTCCTTCGATAATCGCCACCTTGTCCCTCGGCCTCAGTCTGCTCGCCAAGTATTCGCCCGCAAGTCGTGCGCCCTTGCGATTGTCCGGCCCGACAAAAGGTATTTTGGCACCCTTGTCCGCGAGAACGCCGGCATCGAATTTGTTGTCAATATTGACAACGGTAATCCCCGCATCCATTGCCCGTTTGCAAACCGGAACTAATGCCTTCGAATCGGCAGGGGCAATTACTATCGCATCCACCTCCTGAGCAATCATCAGCTCAACAAGGTCGACTTGCCTGGCTACGTCCTCTTCGTCTTTGATGCCGACTACCGTAAGGTCATACTCCCCGGCGTGCTCTTTATGGTGCGACCGCGCACCTTCCTCCATCGTCTTAAAAAACTCGTTCGCCAGAGACTTCATAATCAAAGCGATTTTCGGTTTGTCTGCCTCGCGCTGCTTACAACCAAACGGCAGAATGGATAAGACCACCAGGCACAGGACAAAAACACTTAAAATCAACCTGTCATACTTTCTCATTACTTTCTCCTTGAGTAGACCATCTCATTTCATAAAACTTTCTACCGCTTCGGCACTCGGCATCGAAGACTGTGCTCCCATTTTCGTAACAGACAGAGCCGCTACACGATTGGCAAACAAAGCCGCCTCGAAAAGTGCCCGGCCCTGGGCCAGACCAAACGCCAGCCCTCCGGTAAAAGCGTCTCCCGCCGCCGTAGCATCAACCGGCTCCACCTTTACAGCAGGAACAAATTCCATCCTCCCATTGCTCGCTAACAAAAACCCCTTTGTCCCCATAGTTAGAATAACCGCTTTCACTCCACATTCCAACAAATTTTCAGCCGCCATACGCGCCGATTCTTCATCCGTTACTTCTATACCGGTAAGAATCTGAGCTTCTGTCTCATTTGGCGTCAGCACCTCTATCATTCTGAGAAGTTCCGGACCAAGCTTTTGCGCTGGGGCCGGGTCCAAAATAAAAGGCACCCCGCAATTATGTGCTAATCGGCCGGCAAATTCAACTGTTTCCAGCGGTACTTCAAGTTGCGCAACCAACGCACCCGATGAAGCGATGCACGATTCAGCTTCTCTGACATCTTCCGGCGATAATTTTTGATTCGCCCCCGGAGCTACCACAATTACATTATTACCCGCATCATCAACGGTAATTAAAGCCACCCCTGAGGCGACTCCTTTGGTTTGAACAACATATTTCGTGTTCACGCCCTCTTTATTTAAGTTATCCAGCGATTGCGTTCCGAACACATCATCACCCAACCTGGCTATAAAGAATACCTCTGCCCCCAATTTCGCAGCCGCCACCGCCTGGTTTGCCCCTTTACCGCCGGGAGTCATTATGAAATCTTCGCCGAGAATCGTCTCACCTATTGCAGGTATCCTCGTTGATTTCACTACCAAATCCATATTGGAGCTGCCGACTACGGCAATCTTCGGCTTATCTTGTTTCATTTTTGTTTTTTGCCACTAATTTTCTCGAATTACACCAATAATGTCATTCCTGCGAAAGCAGGAATCCATTCCTCATTACTGGTTCCCCGCTTTCGCGGGGACAAGGTTAATTCGTGTTTTATTTTTTTCTGCTTTCTGTGCCTTTTCGTGGCTAAAAAAATTCGTGGTAATTCGTGGTTAATTTTTTTCATTTTAAGTCCTTGCCACTAATCACTAATTCGCTAATCAACTAATCACTTGCTTGCCCCCAACACTTCACCTCGCAAGTTAGCTTTTAAGCAATAGATTTAACCAGAAAACAAAAAAAGCTGCAAGCAGTAAACTCACAGCCCTTTATTCAATCCTGCATTCTGACCTGCTCATTGTCTAATGACTTCAATGCAACAGCCGTCGAACAGTGCAAAATCCACAAGGTCAACCATAGAGTTGTGGTCGAGGTCGACGCCGCCGCACCAATCAGGCGCACCGCAGCCCCCCTCCAGCCAATGAGATGCCAAAACGCCAAGGTACCGGAGATTCTTAGTGATTATCCTGATTGTGTCTGTGCCGTAAAAGTATTGGCCGCTGGTAAACGACCCTACAACCCTTACCTCCATAGCCTCATCGCTTATCCCTGCTTCGCAGAAACTACCGCGCTCAAATGCGGCCTCAACCTCAACGAAGTTAGCTTCATTGACAAATACATTCATCGGCACCTCCGACTCGACGTCACCCGGCTGTAGGATTGCCGGCGTATTAGCATCTACATCATCAACGTCAAAACCTTCCGGCAGAACAAAATGCGCCTTGACCCAGTTACCTTTGCTGTCGGGATTCAGTGCCTGTGGCGTGAATTTCATTGCGACTTCTATCGGCTCAATCACTGTTATCACAGCTTCGTCCGCCTCAGAATCATCTATCCCATCGTTCACAATTAACTCTATTGTTTGTTCGCCCACAGGCAGTTCAATCGTGGGAGTCGGGCCGGTAGCTGTATAGGTATTGCCGCCAACTGTCCAGTTCCAGAGGTAGCTTAGCGGCTGGCCGTCATCATCATACGAGCCGCTGCCGTCCAGAGTTACTTCCGCTATGCCGTCAGGCCAGGCGCCAACTTCTCTGTCAGGCCCGGCATCGGCGATTGGGATATGATTAAACTCGTAAGCGCCCATATCGATTCGCCCGCCGATTACACGAGGCAGACCGTCGAGGTCTGTTTCGTTGGGCTCGGCTGCGTAATTCGGGTCGCCGGCGTTTATACAGGGCGAATCCGGCAGCAAATGATAATCATTATGTCCGGTCAGCCCAATCTGATAAAGTTGTTGGATTTCTTCATCGGACAAAGCTCTGTTATGGATTGCCACCTCGTCGATTATGCCCTTGAAAGGCCTGCCTCCGTCGCCCTCAGCGCCTATTCCGAGAGGTTCATTATTACTATGTATAGTTGGGGTCCCCAGGCCGGTACTTTGCACAAAAGCCCCGTTTTTATAAATACTTATATTTCCATCACTGAATGTTCCAACCACATGTATCCATTCGTTTAGAGATACTGATGTGATTGCGCTTCCATATCCGGCATCGTTACTCTTTCGAACATAAAAATAAAGTCCACCCTTTATGTAATTACAA
>JAUWBI010000080.1 GCA_030601745.1 Phycisphaerae bacterium | reverse complement strand
ACAGATGTAGAGGGCAAGTTAGTTAAGAGTGAGCTAAAGTGCCTAAAGTGAGCTAAAGTTGGATTCTCGATGCTCATGATTGGTAATTCCCCTAAGGGTTTTCCGTTTCGCTCCAAGACTATTTACGAATGATGATTTTTGACGTGTATCTGCTGATACTAAGACGTGCGGTTCTCCGCTAAATACCTACCATTTCTATGGCGATTAGTATTATACCAAATTTCAAACAAAAGTCAAGAAAAAAATTAGCTCGATGCTGGATTCTGGATTCTCCCGCCTTCGCTGAAGCTATGGCGGACAAGCGATGCTCGATATTCGATTCTCGAAGCGAGTTGCCGGTTGCCAGTTGCCGGTTGGGGGGTTCTTAATTGACGATGTCCGATTGACGATTTATGATTGTGCAGCAGGAACGTGAATCTCTGAAAGGAAATATACGATGGATATGAAATTAAAAGAGAAATTTATAACACAGTGGAAGAAATATTTTGATGCTGCGGAGCTGCCTGTCTGCTTCTATTATACCGACGAGGTAAAAGGGGCCGAGCCGGTAAAACCATCCTCCGGACACCGCTGCATTCTTGGCGACCTGACAAAAGTCAGAAAGGTAGCGTCTATTTACTTCGACGCCGAATCGATCGGGTGCTTCGGCGGCAAAAGGTATCTGGGCTTTAGCGACGAGATTATGTCGAACTTCGAATATTTTCTCTCCTGCGGCATCCCGGGCAAGCTCGAGGGCGAGCGCTACAAAAAGACGCCCGAATTAGTCAAAGAGATGATGGAACAGGCGCCGGTGTATAAAGCGGCCTGTAAGTTTATCGTTTTCAAGAGATGGGACATGCTCGAAGAGTGGGACGAGCCGGCTGTGGTCATCTTCTTTGCCCGGCCTGACGTTTTATCGGGACTGTTCACGCTTGCGAACTTTGATGAGGTTGAGCCGAACGGCGTATTTGCGCCGTTTGCCGCCGGCTGTGGCTCAATTGTGCAGTATCCTTATCTGGAGAAGGATTCCGAGCGACCGAGAGCGGTTCTCGGAATGTTCGATGTTTCGGCCCGTCCGTTTGTGCCTGAGAATTGTCTGACGTTTTCGGTGCCGATGAACAAGTTTACGAGAATGATTGACAATATGGACGAAAGTTTTCTCATAACCAGCTCCTGGTCCAAAGTGAACAAGAGAATAAAGTCGTAGCTCGTTTTTTTTCCATTTTTCATCTTGATTTTTGATTTCTTTTCGGGTAATCTCATGCTACACCCGGGGCGGAAAGCTTCATCGAAAAAACTAAAAATAAATTGATTTTCACGACATACGATATACTCTATACGATATACGAAATCGTCGGGAATTGGGGGTTGGGTTATTGTTAGCCACAGATTTCACGGATTTCACAGATTTTATATATTAAGGCACGAAAAAGCTCAAAATCTGAAAGTCAATTTTTTGTGCTTTGGTGCATTAGTGGCCAATATTTTTGTTTTTTGCTTGTTTTGTCCTTTGTTTTATGTTATTATAAAACATTAAGAATTGAGCCATTTCAGCTTTTGACAATTAAATACGTGTAAGTACTGAACTTTTAGCGTTCCAATCAAAACCGCCAGTTTTGAAATCCGCAAACGCACAAAGGTTGGTGCTCCTTTGCCTGCGGGCTTAGGGGCATCGCTTGCGTGTTGCGGATAGGCTCTGGCGGGCCTTGATTGGACACGATGTAGCGGTGCCCTTTTTAGTGCGCCGCGAAATATTAACAATTTCTTTAGGAGGTAAAGAGTGAGAACGAGAAAGACAAAAAAAGGAGTGAGAGTGAAACTACTGGTTTTCGTTGGCGTGTTAGGGATTTGCCCGTTGGCCATGGCTGACATCATAAATGTTAGGAGTACTTTTGATGCCGGATTGGATGGATGGACATCCATAGGGTCAGGTGGTCTGACTTATATGAATCAAGGAGGGAATCCAGGAGGGTTTGTATACTGGTATGATGTACCAGATCAGGTGCATCCTGGCGAGGGTGATGGCTGGCTCGTTGCTCCTCCAAAGTTTCTAGGAGACTGGTCTGCTTTGGATGGAAAGGGTACACTATCGTGGGATCATATTATCCTACGAACTGGTACGGATCCAAATTGTCATTTTCCTCCAATGGGACATTACGTGGTCATTGTAGGAGAAGGAGGTTGGGAAATAGGAGGTCAAGCGGTATGTAGACCTTCAAAATCGAGGATGAGTTCAACATGGAAAAGATTCTCGGTTCTGATCGATGAGGTTGATTGGTACGTGAGTCCAACCTCAGGAAGGACATGGAAGGATATAATTTCGAATGTGGAAACCCTAATGATACGTATAGAGGGTGTTTGGGATGATTGTTGGCTGACCGATATTGATGGCATTGACAATGTTGTTCTGAATGAGGGACATACGCTTAGAGCAGATCTTAATTATGATGGGATCGTAAATTTCGAAGACTTTGCAATAATGGCACGCGAGTGGTTAGAAACAGAACCCTGGTATTGGGATAATTAGCAGCCAAAAGGGAACCCAATGAAATATCGGTGTTAATCCATGCGATCAGCATCTAATTCCGGTTTTGCTTTACCGCTACGAAGGTAGCCAAGGCACTAATACTCAGTCAAATAAAACCTGCGGTAAAGCCGCATGCTAAATGTGGATTCCCACTTGCGCGGGAATGACAATTTTTAGGTTTTAGTGGTCTAAGGACGAAAATGTTGGTATGTTATACGGAAACCATATAAACAATAGTTAGACAATAAAAAGGAGACAAGATGGGTCAAATAAAACTATCCCAGTTCATTAATTCATCTTCGACCTTACCTGGTAGTATCCAAAGCCATGGGTCCAAGAAGGACTACAAGCGTGAATTCAGACAGGTATTTGGCTCCCAAGAAGCAAAGAACGCTTCCAATGTGCTATATGTATTTGTATGCGAAAAAGAGATACCCAGAGTCAAATCCAAGAGCAATGTCATATATATCGGGAAAACGAAACAAAATCTCAGCCGCAGATATCTGAAGTATACCGAGACATTCTGTTCTCCTTACAATTGGGCTTTCTACAGTCACGTTATTGAGCACTACGGTCCCGTCAGAATTGCTTACCTATCTATCGACACCACCAAATCTCTAAAAGAAGCAGAGACCAAATTGCTGGAGGGTTACTACAAGCTGCATAAAGAATATCCCCCGAAGAACTCTCAGAGACAGTGAACATTGTTTGCCTAACCGGCGCGTGCAACGGACGCACATATCGTTATCTGCGAAAAAATGGATTCCTGCTTTCGCAGGAATGACAATCCAATTTACTATTTCCTATTTACAATTGACCATTGCATTTCTCTGTGTTCTCTGTGGCTAAACATCCCTTGTCAGGCTATCTACTCGGATTCCTTTTTCTTACTGTATTGTGCGATGATTTGCTGCTGGACGTTGGGCGGGACAAGCTCGTAATGGCTGAGCGTCATCGAGTAGCTGCCGCGTCCGCTGGTAACACTTTTTAGCTGGCTGTTGTACTGGGTGACTTCAGACAAGGGTACCTGTGCCTTGATAACAATAAAATTGCCGGCCAGAATATCCTGTCCCTGGACTCTTCCTCGTTTTGAGGCGAGGTCGCCGGTGATATCGCCGACGTTCTCTGCGGGCACTGTAACTTCTATATTGACTATCGGCTCAAGTAGAACGGGCTTTGCGTTTTTCACGCCGTCCTTAAATGCCTCCCTGCCCGCTGCGCGAAACGCCACTTCCTTTGAATCGACAGGATGGTGCTTGCCGTCATAAATTGAAACTTTTATATCCTGCAAGGGGAAACCTGCGACGACACCTTTTAGCATTACCTCGTTTATACCCTTTGCGACAGCCGGCTCATACTGGCGGGGAATTGAAGCGCCAAAGATGTCCCAGCTAAAATCTAACGGCGGGTCGGAATCACGTTCTGCCGGTTCGACGCGAAGATAGACTTCGCCGAACTGTCCCGCTCCGCCGGTCTGCTTTTTGTGGCGGTAATATCCCTCGGCCTTTGCGGTAATTGTCTCGCGGTAAGGAATCTTCGGCTCCTTCGTAGTTACTGACAGCTTGGAGCGTTTTTCCATCTTCTCGAGCATTATCCGCAAATGCAAATCGCCGAGGCCGCTGGCGACCAATTCCTTTGTCTGCAGGTCGCGCTTTATCTTGAAGCAGGGGTCTTCTTCACACAGTTTCTCGAGGGCAGAGCTGATTTTCTGCTCATCACCTCTTGTGGCCGGCTCAAGCGCCAGGGAAAACATCGGCTCAGGGACAGGGGGTATGTCGAACTTGCCGGCCACTTTGCCATTGTGAATGAGGTCGCCGATTTTGAGCTCCTCGACTTTAGCCAGGGTTATAATGTCACCGGCAAGTCCGGAGTCGATTTCCTTGTTTTCACCGCCCTGCGATTTTAAGATGTGGCCCGGCCGAACACCCTTTTTCTCATCGTTGCGAAGCAGATTAGTATCCGGCTTAATTGTACCGCTGAAGATGCGGATGGTAGAGTACTTCATATTTGAGCGTGGGTCAAAACCGACACGAAACACCAGCCCGGCCAGTGGGCCGGCAGGGTCGGCCTTGAGCTCCGTTACCTTGTCACCATCTTTGAGTTGGCGCGGCTTTGCCTGGCCAGGCGACGGCGTGTATTTTACGATAATGTCCAGGAGATTGCTTACGCCGATTTCTTTGCGGGCATTGGTGAAAACTACTGGGATAATCGTTCCGATTTTCAGGGCCTTTACAAAGACGGTAGCTATTTTTTCAGCGGCGATTTCTTCGCCGCCGAGGTAGCTTTCCATAAGGTCGTCGTCGGCCTCGATGACGCTTTCGAACAGTTCGGTGTGGGCCCGGGCAACGTCCATCAGGGGCGAATCGCCGCTTTCGTTTTCAGTACAGTCGATAACGGATGCTTTGTCCGCAGCGGGTAGATTGGCACAGCGGCATTGCGGGCCGAAAGTTTCCCGAATGTTTTTTAGCAGCCCAGGGAGGTCAATATTTTCGGCGTCAATTTTATTTACGACAATGACCCGCGGCATATCAGCGTTTGTGGCCAGCTCGAACAGCTTTCGCGTATTGGTTTCTATACCGGCCGGTGCGCTGATTACAACTATTGCCGTTTCGGCGGCAGGTATCGATTTGATGGCCGAGCCGATGAAATCAGGATAGCCCGGCGTGTCGATGATGTTGATGAGTTTGCCGCCGTGATTGGTGTGAACTATGGCTGAGGCAACAGAATGCTGATGTTCTTTTTCCTCATCGTAGTAGTCGCAGATGCTTGTTTGCTCATCGACACTTCCGAGGCGGTTCGTTGCGCCGGTTTTGTGCAGGATAGCCTCGGCGAGGGAGGTTTTTCCGGCTCCGCCGTGCCCTAAAAGAACAATATTACGAATATCATCAGTATTGGCCACTTTTGAATCTCCAAAAGGCTTATTTTCTAAATTTCTGCTTAGATACTTTCAAAACTAATAATACAGTACTTGAACTGCAAAGAACAAGGAATTTTTTAAAGGAGTGTTTAGTATGAGAATAATGCCTGTACAACTCCTGGCCGGCCAAATGCCGGGTGTTGAACAGTTAACATTGTTGGAGACAGGCAGGTGTCTGAAGAAACAAGGGAGGTCAGGACCAGAGAAAGGAAATAAAAAATTCGAAAATTCGTAATTTTTTTTGGTTTTGGATTGGCCGTTGGTGGGGATGATTTTATTGGACATTGAAGAAAGGTGCGAAAACAGTCTGTTCGGTCGAGCTATATATTGTACTCGAAGGCAAGGGCCGGCTGTTATATGGTGGCTTGTGTTATAGGGCGTTACCATGGTGGGGGGCTGGTTGGCTAAAGAAAAAATATTCGGTCTGTCGATATGCGGTAAGTCGAGAGAAATTAAAAAGTTAAAATGAAAAGTGTAAAACCAAAGTGAAAAATGCAAAATCACAGCGTAAAACTTAAAACAAAATGAGTTTTACGTTTTTCGCTTTGGTGCTTTCAAGGAAGTGTGGATATGAGTAAAAGGGAGTTGATAGATTACATTTGTGAAATCAACAGAGGCGCCAAGCCGGAATTTCTCGCCCGTTTTTCTGAAGAAGATTTGAACACTTATCTTGAGCATCTGATGGAGCTGGATTTAGAAGAACTGGCTGTTTGCTCCTGAAGGTTTGCGTTTTCCGGCGGGTGTCTTTAGCGCTTAGAATCTGCGTCACGGGGGGCTAAGGTTTTTCAGCATTTTTTTCACGTTCGGGTATCGGTACGAAAGGTATTGTCGGCGGTGCCTGTTCAGCGGCCACGGGCGGCGGCAGCTCGCTAATGCTGTTTTGCTTGAACTCGACCAGGACGGGCACAAAACCGTTCGGCACATAAAAAGCGAAGTCAATCCATTTTACTCTGTCGTCGAAATCGTTGCGTTTTAATTTTATCTGGTCGTTCAATCGTTTTTTTTGTATTTGTTCGGCTGTTGTTACGTATCCGATGGGGTAAACGTTTTTTCCTTTTCCGAGCAGGTTTTCAGCATAGGTTTGTTGTTTGCAGACCAATCTTAACTGGGAAAGTGTAAATGTTCCGCCATTTACTATTGCGTTTGTTTTGAGTGCGCTTCTCTTTATTCCAATGCGTACGATTGTGAGGTTGTGCCCCCTTTTTTGTAATGGGCTGTCGTCTGAGTCTTTTATATCTTCGCGGGCCAACCAACAAGCGGGCATTTCGCTTTTCCTTGGTATTTCTATTGCCTGGGAGCTGGTGACAATTGAGACGTCGTCAGCGACGTTGTGTCGATTCAAGAAAAGCTGGTCGATGAAGCTGGGGTGGAGGGCAGCAAAGCTTTTTTTGCCGCTGAAGCTGCCTCTGCTAATGATGCTGAACCATCCTGTTACAAAGCCGTCGGCGTTGGGCAGGACTTTGCCGGGATTTTCGACATTCGGGTTTCTCTGGTCAAACCGCTGGTAAGGCCACTTGTTTGACAAAGGTGCCATTGCAAGTGCTGTAAGCAGCAGACCGGACAGAATAAGGCCTAAGAAAATGCCGCAGACGACGCGTCCGATACGCTCAGGCCAAAGTCCAAAATCGACCGGCTGGCGGGTTAGCAGCGCAACGATTGTCTGCAGGATGGCAAAAGCCAAAACAAACAGCAGCACAAAAGAGAGCGACTGTGCCCAGGGTACGAGAGAAAGAAAACGGCCGTTATCGCTACGGCTTACAAAGACATTTGCCAAGAGCTCGAAGTAGCCGAACGCAACTACGCTTGCACAAATGGTAATTATTATCGCAGCGAACGCTTTAACGAGCGTGCCTTTTAGAAGCTGGTAAGCAGCACAGCCAAAAATAATTAATACTACAACTAAGCCGGCCATTACAATGTCTCCGGTGTTTAATCGTTATTCACTAACGACTATCTTTGTTCCGGTTTTTTCGTTTTTTGTTTTTTTGGCGTTGAAAGCATCCTGACCATTTCGTTTATTGATGTTGTTCCGCCAACAACTCTTCTCAGTGCCTGCTCCTGGAGATACAGCATTTTAGCCCGTCTAAATTGGTTACCGATTTCCGACAGTGACTTTGCCTGTACTATGGCCTTTCTCAACTCATCATTTATTGTGATAGTTTCGAATACGCCTATTCTGCCGAGGAAACCTGTGCCCTGGCAATCTTCGCAGGTTATGGGTTTTCCGTGTCTTGGATACTGCAGTTTGCCGGGTCGGTAAAATGCTTTTGCTTTTTCAGCGGGGATGTTGAACTTTCTGAGCAGCTCTCTATTGGGCTCATAGGCCTGCTTGCATTCGTCGCAAAGTTTTCTGATGAGCCGTTGGTTGCTTATGCCCAGTAGGTTTTCGACGGCGAGATTTCTGTTGCCGACTAATTTCATCCATTTTCCGAGAGCTCTTAAAACATTATCTGCGTTGAGTGTAACATATACGATTTTGCCATCCTTAGCGGCTGCACAGGCGACCTGTGCTGTTTCGGTATTCTCGCAGTCAGCAATACCGACGATGTCCGGCCCCATCCTTACTATTGCCTGCAGCTTTTTGTCGTATGTAGTTGTGCCGGTGTCGCTGAGTGTGAAGACGTTTTGAGTTATATTCGGCAGCTCAGCGGAAGGCCGTTTTTCAAGCGTGGTTATACTGTTGATGAAGGCGTCATGATTTCGCAGTAGTGCATAAAATGTAGTTGTTACGCCGGCTTTTTTAGGCCCGGTTACGATAAACAGCCCTTGTTTTAGTCCTCGAATTTTGTTTAGCTGTTCATACTGCCTGGGCATCAAGCCGATGTCGGTTAACTTTGCTATTTTCTGCTGCATTATTTGTTTGAGTCTGAGCTGTTCTCCGGCGGTTGAGCCGGCAGTGGCTACTTCCCACTCGGTATTCTCTTTATCTTGTCGGATTTTGAACTTACCTTTTTGTGGTTTTCGCTTTTCGTTGGAATCGAGGTCGGCAAGGTTCTTTAGAAAGTGAATGAAATATTCCATCTGGTCTCTGAGTATGGTCGGCTGTTTTAACGGCGCCCCGTCAACGTAGTAAGTTACATTATAGTGTTCGGGCGTTGGAGAAAACATAATGCCGTTTGCCCTTCGCCAGTTAGCATCGTTAAAGATTTCATAAGCTGCCTTATAGCCGAAGAAGTCGGCGGTTTGCGGTTCAGGCAAAGGAACTTCATTGTCGTTGGCCGTTATAAAAACAAAGCCTTTTAGGACGTCAAGCCGCTTTTGTTTGCTGACGAACAGGCCTTTGATGTGCTCGGCGGTCAGCACACGGTTGAAATCCAGGACTCTGGCATTGCGGTGCATTACATAACTGAGAGATGTCGCTCCTACGGCAACAGCATAGAACAATATCCCGATGACAAAAAGAGGGATAAGCAGCCAGATGATTGCGGCCGCCGCTCCTGCGCCGAAAACAAGGGCCGTCCAGAAGACCTCTCTGGTTTCCACTGTCAGGGCGTCCCTGTACACCCAGCCAACCATCGGCAGCCATAGAAGAAACAAGGCCAAAAAGATGGCAAATTTAATTTCGGATATGTAGCCGCTGTATTCGACAGAAGCTAATAGTAAATCCGGCATAAGATGCTCCATTGTGAAAGTGTTCCCATTTTGCGAGTTATTGCAAAATGGAGTCCCAAATTCAACGAAATCTCACAAGATACCTTCGGCGGTAGTTCTAATTCCCTTTAGCGCCATTTTTAGCTCTTCTACGCTTGGCGCATACTTATATGCGTCCTTCGGGTCAATCGAGCCGTTTTTTACGAGCTCACAAAGGTTATCTGTAAGGTCCTGCATACCTTCCTCTCGACAGGCCCGGATAACGGTGGGCAAATCGGCTTCTCGTCCTTCGGAAATCAGTTTTCTGACGGCCGGGTTTGCGAGAAGGATCTCGACGGCAGGTATCCGGTCCACACCTTCCTTGAGGCAGGGCAGCAACATCTGGCTGATGATTGCTTTAACAGTCAGACTTAAAGTCTGTCTTGTCAGGTCTCTTTCGCCCGGCGGGAACAAGTCTAAAAGCCGGTGAACAGCCTGAGAGGCATTGGCGGAGTGCATCGTTCCGAAAACAAGATGGCCGGTTTCGGAGGCCCTCATTCCGGCTGTAACGGTTCTGGCGTCGCGCATTTCGCCGATGAAGACTACGTCGGGGTCCTGTCGCATCAGATATTTCAAGGCCTGCTCAAAGTCCCGTGTGTCAATACCGATTTCCCTTTGTGAGACGATTGCCTTTTTGTCCTTAAAGAGATACTCGATGGGGTCTTCGACTGTAACTATATGACAGGAGCGGGTGCGGTTTACGTGGTCTATCATCGAAGCGATTGTTGTGGTTTTACCGCAGCCGGTAGGACCCACTACAAGCACCAGGCCCTGAGTGCCGTCGGCTATCGTTTCGAGAATGGGCGGCAGATGCAACTCTTCAAACGGCGGGACGTA
Organism: Phycisphaerae bacterium; assembly: GCA_030601745.1. Taxonomy (GTDB): domain Bacteria; phylum Planctomycetota; class Phycisphaerae; order Sedimentisphaerales; family Anaerobacaceae; genus JAUVYQ01. Next base: position 6,287 of record JAUWBI010000080.1, on the reverse strand, counting down.
GGCGCTGACGCGTCTTGCTGCAAGACTAATCATTCCCCTCTGGCGAAATACGTTTATTCGGAAGCGGTCTTCATCGCCGATTTCGTAGGCGAAGTCCACGGTACCGTTTTTCAAGAAGAACTCCTTCTGGGCGGGACTGAGTATCTCGAAGACGAGCTCTTCTATTCTCTGTTGAGTCATTGGTTCGGCCTTAATGTTTTTCAGTTCTCCAAAGAGGCGTAATTTCGGGGGTTGGCCGACTTTGAGGTGCAGGTCGTTTGCCTGAGTTTTGATAGCGGCCCTGAAGAACTTGTTCAACTGCGGCCCGTGGTCAGAACTTGTGTACGCAGCGATAGGTTGTTCTGCAGCCATAATTTATACCAACCTCAAAATTTATAAACCGATTGTTTCTGCGACATCAGAGCATTACTTTACATAAGATTTGTAAAGGCAGACCCTTATATAGTTATATTATAACGATTTGCCGCGAATTGTCAAGCTTGATGTTTGAACAATATTATTGATTTTCAGCATAAACCCTTTGATTGGCAGCTTCAAATGTCCTATAATAAGCTGAGCAATTAAATACAATAAGTCCACCGGACCTCTGGCGTTTTTAGCAGAGCCGGCAAGTCTTGAAGGTAAATCAGATGTCGGGCAAAGAAAGGAGAGATAGAATGCAGATAGATCGTCGTGAATTTCTGAAAGTAGCCGGCGCAGGAGTGTGTCTTGCCACAATGGGGGATTTGTCGGCTTTAGCCAATCCCTCGCTAAAAAGACCGAATGTCGTACTCTGCATGGCCGATGACCAGGGCTGGGGTGATATGGCCTACAACGGGCATCCTGTTCTAAAGACTCCAAACTTCGACGCCATGGCCGCCACAGCGCTGCGTTTTGACCGCTTCTACGCCGCCGCACCAGTCTGCTCACCGACGCGCGGCAGTGTTATGACCGGCCGGCATCCGAATCGATTTGGATGCTTCAAGTGGGGCCACACACTTCGCCCGCAGGAGGTAACTATCGCTGAAGCTCTTAAGACTGCAGGATACGTCACAGGCCACTTTGGGAAATGGCATCTCGGCTCCGTTTGTAAGGGCAGCCCCGTCAATCCTGGCGCGAGCGGCTTCGATGAATGGTTCTCTGCGCCGAATTTTTTCGACAATGACCCTATTCTCAGCCGCGAAGGTGTTGCTGTTCAGACTCAGGGCGAAAGCTCTATGGTCACCGTGGATGCTGCGATTGAATTCATCCGCAGGCATGCCAGTTCACCTCGACCATTCCTGGCCGTCGTTTGGTTTGGTTCGCCACACGGACCCCATCAAGCTATCGAGAGAGATAGGGCCCCATACGAGGCCCATAGTAGGAAGTTGCAACATTTCTACGGCGAAATCACCGGTATGGACCGCGCCTTCGGCAAGCTTCGTAAGGAGCTGCGGAGGCTCGCCATCCACGAGAACACAATCTTGTGGTACTGCAGTGACAACGGTGGTCTGCCGGGAGTGGGGGCTACCGGCGGTCGCGGCAATAAGGGTAGAGTTTACGAAGGTGGTCTCCGGGTTCCCGCCATCCTTGAATGGCCCGCTCGCATTCCCAATCCACGAACGACAAATATCCCCTGTAACACTTCGGACATCTACCCTACACTTCTGGAAATCGTGGGGTTGCTGCTGGGGAAACAACCGCCACTGGACGGGATTAGCCTGGTTCCGCTGATTGATGACAAGATGAGCTCGCGACCCAAAGCGATGGGCTTCTGGGACTACCCTATCAGAGGTATCCGCACACCAAGCAAGGAGTGGATGTCCAGGCTGCTCGAGGCACAGAAAGCCGGAAAGGAAATCGACGACCCATTCCGCCTCCGCTTGAACGCCGGCAAAATCACAAAACAATATCCCAAAGATACCTTCCCGGGTCATGCAGCCTGGCTTGATTGGCCGTGGAAACTTCATCGGATTGAGACAAAGAAAGGCATGAAGTTGGAGCTGTACAATCTCATCGAAGACCCTGAAGAAGGAAAGGACCTGACCGCTCAAAATTCCGAACGGGTGAAATCAATGAAAGCCAGGCTCGAAGAATGGCAGAGGTCTGTCGTCCGGAGCCTCAACGGTGAGGATTACCAGTAGACCTGCTTAGTGTTGAGTGAGCATATCGGAGCTGGCCTTACCAGCGACGGAAGTCTTGACTCTTATGATTTGAAGGAGTTTGCCGGCGACTGGACTTGGGAACAATAGTGGCGGTGTTCAGAGGTTTTTCATTGTGGCGGCGGTGTGCATTGCGAGCAGCATCAAGTAGTCGAGGTCGCTGAGACTGTAATGCTTGTCGGCCATAGCGTTGTCAACGTACAACACGCCGAAACAGCCGGCCGAGCGCATAATAGCCGCTATCATTGCAGAGCGTATTCTTTCCTGTTCTTCCACCTGAGCTGAGACCCGCGGCAAGACGAAGAACTGACCTTTCTCAACGGCCTGGGTGATTTTGTCATTAAGTTTTATGTCACTTAGCTGGACGGTTTGGCCGTCTCGTCTTTTACCTGCGTGACAGGTCATCGGGCCGGTTGGCTGGCTTCTCAAGGCACACCAGGTATGAAGTGCATCGAACTGCTTTAATGTGATATTCAATAATGTCAGCAGCAATCTGTCGAAACTGTCGGCTTCGCAGATTGCCTCGGTGGCCTGCGAAAAATCCGTCAATCTCTGGGCCGCTAATCTCATAGCGGGAGCGTGTGCGGCATCCGCCTTTCTTACTATAATTTCGTGAGGCGGGGTTGTCAGTGCAGCTTCCAGATGAAGCGTTTTTTCGGTATGAACCGGTTTGTCGGCACCGGTAGCGTCTTCGAGATTGATTTCGATAGTAAAATCAGTTATGCGAAGGACATCGCCGGTTTTAATTTCAGCTTGGTGGACTGCCTTATCGTTTAGATATGTTTTGTTTGCCGAATCCTTATCTTCGACCATCCATTTCCCATCGTCAGTTGTAAAGATTGTGGCGTGCTGCTTTGAGACTGTTCCGCCGGGCAAAAGAATCTGGCTGCCGGCTTGTCTGCCGATATGAATAGGGCCCTCGGTGAATCGAAATTCGTTTATGGTGCGATCATTTTGTTTCACAATCAGGCGCATTGCTTTTCCTGCCTGCGTTTGGGTTCTAAAATGAGTACAGTTCATTATCCATAATCCGGCACCATTTGTCAACTACAATTGTTGGATGCGCCAAGAATTAGTCGTGTTTTTCCTTGATTTACAACTCAATAAGCGTATGATTATGCTCTCTTTAGCAACTTTTCGCATAAAAGAAATTACGGTGTCATTATGGACAAACGAGCAGGGTTTACGTTAGTAGAACTTTTGGTGGTGATTGCCATTATCGCGGTGTTGATGGCGATATTGATGCCGGCACTTAATCGGGTACGGAAACAGACAAAGGCGGTCACCTGTCAGTCGAACCTGAGCCAATGGGGCAAAATCTTTATGATGTATACGGTGGAAAACGACGGCTATTTCGCCAGTGGCAGCAGCGGAAAGGTGTGGACGGAGGTTCTGGAGCCGTACTATTCGGAGCCGGATCTGCATTTGTGCCCGATGGCCAAACAACTTGCTGCACCGGGAGGTGGCCCGAACCCGTGGGGTGGAAAGTTTTTGGCCTGGGGTGCCTTTGACGAAAACTATGCTCAGTTAGGTTTAGAAGGTGTTTACGGCAGCTACGGTATGAACGGGCACGTTTCGAATCCGAAACGGGGCGTGCCGGACCCGTGGGGAGGTGATACTACGAAGTACTGGAGAAGTGCAGCTGTTCAAGGCGCAGGCAATATACCACTATTTCTGGATTGCACGTGGCTTGGTGGGCGTCCAGAACCCGATGACGAACCTCCGCAATATGATGGCGACCATCAATATGGTCCTGGGGTTCCGGGGATGAGGATTTTCTGCCTCGACCGGCACAACGGGTTCATAAACGGGCTTTTCCTGGATTTCTCTGTCAGGAAGATTGGACTTAAGGAGCTGTGGAGGTTAAAGTGGCATCGACAGTTCGACACAAGTGGGTGGTCGGGGGGCTGGCCGGAGTGGATGAAAGATTTCAAAGACGACTGAGATTGGCCGTCGTATAAAAAGGCGAGTCAGGGAGCCGGTGCGTCTTCGAGCCGAATAAAATGGGACACTGTTCTCGTCATATTTATTTCGTTAGTTAGTGAATAAATCGAAGATGTTTCCGAGCATGCTCGATGTTGCCCTGTAGATTTCGGTGTACTGGCACCTTGTGCATATTACGGTCGTAAAGCGTTTTGACTGCACATCGAATATTTTGCTCAGGAATCCGCCGGCAGCGCGAAATTCGCCGACTTCACACTGAGTGTTTCCGCACTTCGGGCAGGTGTAATTAAGCTCTTCCATATCTTATTTTATCTCCTTACTGCACGAGCAGCAGTGTTAGAGTCATATAGATTGCGACGCTTATTGAATCATTTGCGGTTGTAACCAGTGGGCCGGAACTTATGGCCGGGTCTATGCCGATTCGCCGGAATAGGAACGGCAGAAATAATCCAAGCGTCGTGGCGACCATTATCGCTGAGAACATAGCGGTCCCGAAGGCAAAAACAACACGCATAAGCTCTACCGTGCTTTCCGGCGTTCTATAGTTGAGTAAAAATGCGCAGACCAGGCCACCTATTATGCCGCAGCTTAATGCCACGAGGAGGGCGATTCGCACTTCGCGTGTAAAAACCTGGCTCAATTTCAATGCGGCCAGGTGACCCGTGGCCAGACCGGAGACGACAATAGCTGAAGTTTGCAGGCCGGCATTGCCACTGATGGCGGCAATCATCGGGACAAAGGCAACTGCTGCGGTAAAGACGCGGGCCAGATTTTCAAAGCTGAATTTTCCATGGAAAAACATTATGACCAAAGCGGTAATACCGGTGCCAATCAGGCAGGGCAGCAGCCAGGTCATCCTGATTCGAGCGGCGTGGAAGACGGATATTTTATCCAGCTCGTCGGGGTCTGTGCCGGCCATTGCGTATAAGTCCTCTGCGGCCTCTTCTTCTGCGACCTCGATGATGCGGTCGGCGGTGATTCGGCCGATGAGTTTGTGGCTTTTGTCGAGAACCGGCGCAACAATCAGGTCGTTTTTGCTGAATATATTGCGAACTTCCTCCTGGTCGGCATCGGCAGTAACGTAAATGGTGGCAGGGTCTACTAAGTCACTTACCTTCGTATTTTCAGGACGGGTCAGCAACAGACGAATACGAACGTCGCCGAGAAATCGCCCTGTTTTATCAACCACAAAAACCGAGTAAAAATCTTCGTCAATTTCGGCGGCGCGGATTTTGTTGACGGCTTCTGCGACGCTGGCATCTTCGGAGACGCTTATTAAGACGGGGTCCATAATGCCGCCGGCTGAGTCCTCCGAGTAGCTCATCAGTTGCTTAATCTTGGCTGACTCGGCCGGCTCTATGTTCTTGAGCACTTTTTGGCTCAACTCATCCGGCAATTCGGCAAGCAGGTCGGCGGCGTCATCGAGGTCAAGTTCAGAAACGATACTTTCTAATTCTTTCTCCTCGAGCAGCTCGAAGAGTTCTGCCCTGGTGGCTTCATCAACCTTTTCCAAGACTTCGGCGGCAGTTGGTTTGTCCAATACATCAAAGATGGTGCGTCTTTGCTCACTATCGAGAAGCTCTACGATTTCAGCAATATCGCTGCTTCGCCGGTTACTGAGCAGTCGGCCTAAGCCGGAGGTGTCGTCTGCTTCGAGCAAGAGCTCAATCTGCTGGAATAATATCTGCTGCGATAGTTGTTTTTTTTCGTTCGGCATTGAATTATCCCTGTCTGCCTATGGCGATTAAAAACGAAATTTACCTGGTTGCGGGATAAAATAACTCAATTTTTTCTATCAAGCAATAATTTTATATATTCGCTCGCTACTATCAGCGTGAAGATTTCTGCCACGCGTACTACAACAGCGAATTTGCCCTTGTTTTTGCAACAATAGGGACTTTCAGGAAATAGTCCGAAAATATCGCTGAGACTGCCTGCCCTAATACTCTAACGCTGGTCGTGCGGAACCGTAACTGTGGCTCCTGCCACAGCAGCATTTTTTGCCTTTGAAATTGGGTTTGATTGGGTTTGTATCTCGTATCTCGTATTGCGTATTGCGTATCGCGCTGGGGGATTGGGTTTGATTGGGTTTGTTTTGGGTTTGTTTTTTTGGACTGCGAAATCATCCTATTTTCTGTAATCCTTTGTTATAAGTGAGTTTACATTCATTTGGGCTTTTCGGAAATTGGGTTTGATTGGGTTTGTTTTCACCAAGTGTCCAAT